>JABXGY010000357.1 GCA_016550395.1 archaeon
CTGCCATAGGTGATCCTGGTCCTGAAAAAATCGCCATTGAAGAATCGTGCCGAAAATACAACATTCCATTATATGCCATTGTTATCAAAGAAGCTTTAGAAGATGCCCTTGCTCCGATGAAGAAAGTCCTCATAGATTCTGTCCATTTGAAAGAGAAAGGTGTAATTGATAAAATTAAAAAACGTATCCTCGACCGAACCAAGAAAGGCGAACTCGTTATCGTGGCTGGAATAGGCAATACGATAGGTATTGGTTAACTTCCCATAACAGGACCCTTCAATTTTGATGAATCTTGGCTAGGAGTAAAACTTTTCCAGCAGAACATTAGAGCAGGGCATGAGGACTGAATCTTGTCCAAGGAACCGTATAAATGGGCGGCCATTGGTGGAACCTTTGATCAATTACACAAAGGACACAAGACACTACTCCGTCGCGCATTTGAATTGGGCAAAAAAGTTCTCATCGGATTAACCACTCAGGATATGATCAAGCATAAAAAAGACTGGGAAATTATTGCCAGCTACGATGAGCGAAAAAGCGAGTTAGAAAAATGGTTGAATTCCGAGGGGTATGAAACTCGTTACATCATCCGTCCCTTACACGATAAATTTGGTCCAGCTATATCGATGTCTGAACTCGAGCTAATTGTCGTTAGTGAAGAAACCTGTCCTGTTGCAAAAGAAATCAATGAAATACGTCGAGAACATGGACTTTCTCTTCTACACATCGCTGTTCTTACGATGGTTATGGCAGAGGATCATATTTCAATATCTTCAACACGAATCCGAGCCGGGTTAATCGACCGGGATGGTCGTGTAATATACCATGAAGTAGCTACCCCTCAGTGAAAGACTTTAAGAGGCGCCGTTGACTTTTGGCTTCCAGCAATGAAGGGATAATAGCCACTTTCGAGGACGAACCTGAAGAGTTCTTTCTTATGATGGTTCGTGCAAATTCGTGGCGACACTGGAGCAGCGTTGAAGGTTATGCGGCATGTGACAGGCTCCTGCTTGATCTAGGACGTGTCGTCCAGAGGTGATTGTGGGGGCAACCCACGATGTCCACACTTCGACGCGGGGTCGCACTGTGCTCATTACGCCCGACATATTAAGAGAGGACCTGTTGGAGGACTAACGGCGATTCGCCCACCGATGATGATGGGGCGTTAGTGTATCGGTCGACAGGGCCTAAGCGACCCACCCTTTCTTACTGAAATTTAAACCAGGTGACGAAAATATCCCGTCGACGTTCAACCTTCCATGAATATCTGACAGCTGAGCTTGGTTCACAGATTCCTTCAGAACTGCTCCCTCGACGTTTACGATTATTAGGTCATGTAGCTGTCCTCTGGTTGCACCCTCAAGTGGAACAATTCAAGGAATTAATTGGGCAAACAGTATTGCGGTATAGCCCAAAAATTCGGTCGGTCCTCAGGCGAACCGCAGCGATTTCTGGTCCATTCCGTCAACCGGCAGTTGAATTGATAGCAGGTTCTCCTGAAACCGAGACCGTATTCAAAGAAAACAACGTCATCTTTCACTTGGATCCAATGAAAGTGATGTTCTCACTGGGAAATAAATCAGAACGGCTTCGAATGAGTCAGGTTGGATCTGGTGAGATAGTCATTGATATGTTCACAGGTATTGGTCAATTTTCTCTCCCCCTTGCGGTTCATGCGCATCCAACAGTCGTACATGCAATTGAATGGAATCCGGATGCCTTTGAATACCTTAACCAAAATATTGTGGCTAATAAGATTTCAAAGATTGTCAAGTCGCATTTTGGTGATTCAGCGATTATAGCTCCGGAAATTAGTCAGGGATGTGCGGACCGTGTCATAATGGGATTAATTCAGGGAACATCTAAATATATCAAACCGGGAATTTTGAGTCTTCGATCTGGAGGAATTATGCATTTCCATGAAGTGGGACCAAAAGAGAAGATCCCCGCATTGATTCTTTCAAATCTAGAAAATTCTGCTAGCTTACTCAAACGGGAAATAACATTACTGGAGACTCGTATTATTAAGACCTATAACCCACAATTGAACCATTTTGTATTGGATGTCCAGATTAATTAACAGAAAATATACTCGTTTATCGAGTAATTTGATATTGCGAAATTTCTTGAAATAATTTTGTGGCTTCCGGTGTATCATCAAAGTATTTTCGGACAGGTTCGAGGAGATCAATAATTGCCTTCGTTGCCGACTGCTTGAGATCAAGTGGATGAACTGCACCTGCTGCATATAATTCCTCAAGTTCATCAGCACTTGTAACGCTCAATGCACCGCCGTATTTTTCTGATCTCTCTATATGTAATGTGAAATCATCCTGGGTAAATAAGAGATTACGAACATAATTGAGTATAGGATTATCTTCTACAGTCTGAGCCGGACAATAAGCATTACGAATTTTCTTCGTAATTTCTCGTGGTGAATCGTGAATCAATATTGAATCTCCAGGCTTGGATTTCGACATTTTAGAGGCAATTGCTAAGTCTTGAGTAGAAAATTCGATTCCTACATCCATTCGCGACGTTCCAGTTAGACCAGGTAATAGTGGCATATGGATTCCTACTGGTTTCCAGTCCAGTTTCATTTTATCTGCCACTTCGCGAGCTAGTACGTGAGCACGTCGTTGATCCATTCCTGCTAGACAAGCTTCATACTTTTGGTCAATAATATCTGCAACCTGCAAACAAGGGTAAATTAACTTGGAAAAGTCTATTGTTGCTTCTTCTTCACTTCGCCCCATAATGTCAGTTGATCTCCGAACTCTTGCTAAAGTCAGATTTTTGGCAACTCGTAATACCTTTTCCCAATACTCTAATCGACGCATTAGGTCCTCCGCTGTAACGATATGTACTTTTCTCAGATCAACATTAAGTGCCACAAAGCAATGTCGAAGGTATTCAGCACACCGTCGAATTCGTTCAATATTACCGCCTAGTTTGTCATTAATTTGTGCATGCCAAGTGGCAAGCAATATTTCCATTCGGACGCCCAAGTCTACGAGTTTGTTGAGTTTCTGTACCCAGCCAATCCAGCCGATATGGAATAACCCACTGGGTTCAACACCGACATAGCCTCGAGGTTTTTCTTTGCGTTCGAATATCCTAGCAAGATCTTCTAACGTTAAGATTTCTTGTGTGTGTAATGAAGCTTGTTCAACATCAGGCGGAAGGTTATTCACAGGTAACACGTCCACTTGTCTCGGGCATGTTTTGCTTGATATAAAAAGACACCGATGTAAACCTGCTCCCCTTATGAAAGGGTAATAAAACAACAATCATAGTAATTGCATGAAATTGGCGAAGACTCATGGTTCGACAGCGTAAAAATTCGAATAGAACTCGTGAAATATTTGAAGAGCGTTTCAAAAAAGGAGTTAAGCTCTTATTAGAGCTTTCTAGTAAAGGAGTGCCCATTGCCGTGGAGGGAATTAAAGATATCACTGCGCTTCGCGGAATGGGATTAACTGGACCCATACATTCCTTAGCCGGTCATAATATCGTAAGTCTTGCTGATGAGCTTGCGGATTCAGATCAGCTTTTAATATTATTTGACTTTGATCGCCGCGGAGAACAACTTTCTAAGCAATTAACACATCAGTTACAGGGTCGAGGTGTACATTTGTTATTGAAGGAGCGGAGTCAGTTACGACATGCATTCTGTTGGTATTCTAGAGTAATTGAGGGACTAAGGTCCCCATGAAATAGTCCGAAAAACGGAAGGTTTTAATGTGTTTCATTCAAGTGGCTAATTGCATCACGCTTACAAGGTTGCATAATCTAATCATAAACAATCAGAAAAATACAGACGCATTTACAATCTCGCGTCATAACCAACAAAAAGTACAATTCACTATTCACTAGGTGACGATTATGGTAGCAAATGCAGAAAGCACTGGTACCACTAAATATTGTATTCGTGGGAAAATTGAAATTGATGGAGTAGTAGAAACCCCGGATGTTGTAGGCGCTCTCTTTGGCCAAACTGAGGGTCTACACTTCATATCATTGATTTGAAGGGGCAATCGGCGAAGATTTGGACCTCAGAGAATTGCAACAATCGGGACGAATTGGTCGAATAAAAGTTGAGCTGCATTCAGAAAGTGGAAAATCAAAAGGTACAATTACCATTCCATGCAGTCTTGATCGAACGGAAACTGCAATCCTTGCTGCAGCCATGGAAACGGTGGACCGCGTTGGTCCCTGTGCTGCTAAGATTACGCTAGAAAAGGTAGAAGACGTTCGAGAAGAAAAACGGAAACGCATAATTGACCGTGCAGTAGAACTCTTACGTGACTGGGAGGGAGAGATCTCCCCCGATTCACAAGAAATGACCGACACTGTAGTAAGTGAATCCCGTACAGCAGATATCACGAAAATTGGTAAAGACAAGCTTCCAGCTGGTCCTGATGCGCAAAAATCTGATACCATCATTATTGTCGAAGGTCGTGCAGACGTACTCGCACTACTTCGAGCTGGTATTAGAAATGCCGTTGCAGTTGAAGGTACCTCGATTCCAAAATCATTACGCGAAATTATTAACTCAAAAACGGTAATTGCCTTCCTTGACGGAGATCGGGGAGGCGATTTAATCCTCAAAGAATTATCTCAAGTTTCGAATGTAGATTTTGTTGCACGAGCGCCTCATGGTAGAGAAGTAGAAGAACTTACTCACAAAGAAATTACCAAGGCTCTTCGCAACAAGATTCCTGCTGAACAGCTAACTGGGAAACCAAAGAGAAGAAAACCTACAACGACCCCAAAGACAAAACAGCCTGTACGTCGAACAAAACTCCAGAAGACCAAAGAACTACCTCGTAAGACGAAACGCACTACTGCAAAAAGCACTTCACGAGTTAAAGCGATTGAAAAAGCGCAGGAAGAACCAAAGGATTTGGGTATTCCAAAACCAGTTCTTGATTCTGCAGAGACGATACAACAGACTATGATGGCAGTTATTTTTGGCGATAATTTCAAACAACTTCAAGAAACCCATGTTGGAGAGCTAGCAAACGAGTTACAGAAACTTGACAAAGCGAACACGCTCCTTCTAGATGGGGTGGTTACTCAGCGTCTCATTGATATTGCAGAGGAACGAGGGGTCAGGTTGATTATTGGTGTTCGTATTGGTAATATTGTCAAGAAGCCTGCAAAAATGCGAATTCATACATTTGATGAGTTATAACTTGCTATCATCCTGTCAAGTCAGCAAGGCTTAAATATCGAGCACTCTCAGGTTCGCCTCGACCCTATCAATACAGTGAGTGTGTTCTCGTGGCTGAAACAAATGCAAAGCTCATTCGAGTCCTTCGAGCAGTCGCATTGCTCTTTCTAGTTGCAGCAGCAGCCCTTATCTTGTTAAACCTGGTTCCTGGAGTTTCTTGGGAACTTCCTTCTGCCGTAGTGTTTCTGGGCTTTATACTCATCTGCGGGCTTAGCTTTGGTATTTCTGGATTGATGTCGGAGAATCCTGAAATAACCCGAAAGTTATTCTTTGAATGGCTTATTGTTGTTGCAGTGATTCTCATATGGGTCGTTGGTGTCTATTCTTTCCTAATCCCAATTACATGAGGTAGCATCTTGTCTGAATCAGCTGGAATTATTGCAGGTGTTCGTCCAACACGAATGGAGTTACTAGCCTTAAAGGAGAGACGAGAACTAGCGGCACGTGGTTATGAACTTCTACGAGAAAAACAGGATGCTTTGGTCCGTGAATTTTTTGCGATATTATCTGAGGCGAAAAAGTATCGAGAAGAAATGGAGACTACTTTGACTGAAGCCTTTTCATCGCTTATGGAAGCGAAATTAGTTGAAGGAGGAGCAAAGTTAGAGGAGCTATCTTTGGGTGCAAAAAGCCCGTTAGACTTTGAAGTGGAAACAAGGAACACGATGGGGGTTTCAGTGCCCATATTCCGGATTACACAGCAAGATGAAGAACCTCACTTACATTATAGTTTGGCTAGTACTTCTGCAGCTGTAGACAAAGCCGCTCAGAAGGTACGTTCAGCTCTCGATAAAGTTGTTCGTCTTGCTGAAATTGAAGCAACAGTCAAACGGCTAGCCGCTGAAATTGAGAAAACAAAACGGCGTGTAAATGCCTTAAACTACGTGGTTCTGCCTCGAATTAATAATACAATCCGATACATTGAGCTCATGCTTGAAGAGCAAGAACGAGAGGATCTATTTAGAATGAAACGTGTTAAGGCTATGTTGGAACGCAAAGCTAGTATGTAACAGTCTTATTCTTGAGTAAGGGTAATTATTGCCTTAGCCAGGTTCCCGTCAGCCGCTCGCAACGCCTCTCGTGCGTCCTCATCAGAAACATTAGCTTGACTTGCTACAAGTTGAACATCCTCTTCTGTAAAAGATCGAGGAGAAGCTAATGTAGTTGCTTCTTCAGCCGCAGTAGAAGCTGTTAATCCTCTTTCCTCAGATTGACCTACTATTTGATAAACATCGTCACCTTGTGCTTTCATCAAGAGTACTTGGGGTTCGGGAAGAATTAATTCTTTATCAGGAAAACGAATGAGGACCTCTGTTACGTCATCTAATTGTTGAAAATCGACGCCCATGCGTCGCATTTGCCTTTCCATCGAACGCTTCTTTGACTTGACCTTTTTTACTTTTACCAAATCTTGTCCCTCATTTTCATAGCAAATTCGCATTATTGATTGACAGAATTTAGGTTTTTCTTTTTTTGATTGAATGCCGCGTTTTAACCGCAACACCCCGAGACAACTCAAGCATTTCTTGAGGACTTAAGTGAGCCATCCCCACAGCAAGGAGAGTATCTTTGTCATCTACAACAAGGACTTCATCTCCTGCTCTCAAATCGGAATCTACCTCTTTAATATGCTTAGCAAAAACGCTGCGACCTTCTTTAATAAAGGGTGCCACCTCTTGACTCACAACTACTCGAAGTCTCGGGTAGGGAGCTGCTTGATGTAAACGCAAAGCACCAGCTAAGGTTAAGACAATTCGTCCATCATGTGCTCGAATAGTAGCAAGAACCTTCGATTTGAGCAACACTCTACGAATTTGACCTGATCGTTTTGAAATCTCTATTTCACAATTATCTGGGAAAAGCAGGTGCCCAATCGGAGAGCTGAACTGATAGTTCACTATACCTCTTGCCCTAAGTAATGGATCATCAAATTCGATTTAGCTCGCCTCGTCTTTCCTACAATATATTAACCATAAATGTCTGTCGCGTCGCTGCGGTCAGCAATGTTACCCAAGACTTTGGTTATGGCTTTGTTGAAATCATCCCGGTTAACAACATCTCGAAGTTCTCGTATAGCAAACATACCTGCTTCAGTACAAATCGCTTTTAGATCTGCTCCAGAAGCCCCATTTGTTTTGGCTGCAAGTAAGCTAACATCTACATCAGATTGGATGTTCATATTTCGCATATGAATTCGGAGTATTTGTATTCGAGCTTCTTTATCAGGAAATGGAAATTCGATAATCCGATCAAATCGTCCTGGTCGAGTTAAAGCACCGTCTAGGATATCAGGCCGATTAGTGGCAGCAATAATTCGAACATCACCACGAGGATCGAATCCATCGAGCATACTAAGGAGTTGCATAAGAGTACGTTGCACCTCGCGATCGCCGCTAGTTGCGATATCGAGCCGTCGGCTTGCAACAGCATCTAATTCATCGATAAAAACAATACTTGGAGACCGTTTACGGGCCATATAGAAGATTTCTCTAACGATGCGTGCTCCTTCGCCAATGAATTTCTGCACCAACTCAGAACCAATGACACGAATAAAGGTGGCTTTTGTTTCATGGGCTACCGCTCGGGCGAGTAGAGTTTTTCCTGTGCCAGGTGGACCACATAAAAGAACACCTTTAGGTGGTTCAATACCGACTTTTTCAAAGAGCTCAGGATGTAGAAGGGGAAGTTCAACAGTTTCCCGAATCTCTGCAATTTGCTCTTCTAATCCACCAATATCCTCATAGGTAACATCTGGACTTTCTTCTACATTCATAGCTTGAACAAAAGGATCAATCGAAATGGGTAAGACGTCTACAACCGCCAGGGTTCGCTGATTAAGAGCTACTTTTGCTCCAGATTCAAGTTTGCTTCCAATAATTGATTCGGGGTAATTAACGACGAATTGTGGTCCCGTGCTACTTTTCACGATTACTCTACCATCACCAAGAACATCAATTACTGTGGCTGAAACCAATGGAGGTTGTCTTAGTTTATTCAGTTCTGCTTGTAAAATCCGAACTTCATTTTCAAGTCGAGTACGTTCAGCTGTGATTTGTTCTTTTTCGAGTTCTAGCTCACGGACGCGTTGTTCCAAAAGGATTGTACGTTCAGCGAGAGACATGTAATCTTCAGGGGAGATTGCCTTTTTGCGAATATCAGTGGAATCGGTCATTGCAAGCACTCTGAGTTAAACGCGCTAAAAGCTTTTTTTATTCCTCCAGTGTGCATATAAAACCACATTAAGAATAAGTCAAAATGAAAAGATACTTTTAGATATTCGCGGGTAAAGTGTTAGATGGTGGCGAAAAAGCATTATGCCAACCTGTGAGATATGTGGACGCGATTGCAAGTCAACGAGAGAAAATTCCCTTGAAGGAGCCTGTCTCCAAGCATGTAATCGCTGTGCACAGTTAGGAGAACCTGTACATCGAACCACAAAACCAAGCTCTCAGACGCGCCCAATGGTAAAAACCCGTTCTTCCTCAACTCGATACCCCCCAATTCGATCTCGTTCTCAAAGACGCGAGTTGGTACCCGTTGAAGATTTTACAAAGCTAATTCGAAGGGCAAGAGAAGAGAGAAAATGGTCACAAAGAGATGTTGCTAATAAACTCAATGAAAGAACGTCTGTCATTACAAAAGTTGAGAGTGGAAAAATGGCTCCCACTATCAATCTGGCAAGAAAATTGGAACGTCTGTTTAAACTAACACTTCTTGAAGAGACAGAATCTATTGACCTTTCAACTACTCCTTCACATAGTACAGCTACATTGGGAGATGTTGTACAGATAAAACGCAAAAAAACCAGCTCCTAGATTGATTATGATCGAGAGAGAAACATATTGAAAGGTCAAGATTCTCTTATGAAGCCTCCAAAATGGTGCGTAGTGGTATTAAAGCTGGATCATCGCCCTGAACGTGATAAACGGGTAACAACGCATATTGGTTTAACCGCACGGGCATTTGGTGCATCAGGTCTATGGACAGCAGGGTTGAAGGATCCTAAAGTTGTTGAGTCAATGAAACAGGTGACTTCACAATGGGGTTACCAGAGATTTCAGGTTATAACTGGAGTTAATTGGCGAAAACGGGTAGGAAAGTGGAAAGAAGAAGGGGGGGAGGTTATTCATCTTACAATGTATGGGTTACATATTGATAAGATAATATCAAAAATCGATTCTTCACCTCGACCTAAGCTCATTGTGGTGGGTAGTTCAAAGGTTCCCATTGAGGTTTTCAAAGTTGCTGATTACAACGTTGCTATCGGTCATCAACCTCACAGTGAAATCGCAGCCGTAGCAATTTTTCTCGACCGACTTTTTCAAGGAAAAATGCTTCATAAAAAGTTTCTTGATGCTAAAATGGAAATTAAACCTACTGCAGATGGAAAACGGGTTAAGGAACTGGAATAATCATAATATGGATTGGGTTCAAGAACTGGATTTTGTGAAACAAAAAGGTCTATATTCCATGCCGGAATAGATTATGTGTAAATCTATGTCTGGACGTGAGATGCTAATTAAGCAGGTTGTCATTGAGTTCGCCGGTGAGGACGCATTTGAGGTTGCGTCACGTTTGAAAGAGGATGAAGAAACTACAGATGAGGAAATTGCCAATCAAACAGGCATGCGCCTCAATGCTGTTCGAAAAATTCTCTACAAACTATATGACCTTCATTTGGCGTCATATCGCCGTACCCGCGATAAAGAAACCGGATGGTTTGTCTACTACTGGATATTAGAACCTGAACGCATCCACGATCTTTTACATGAGAAAAAAAGCAAGGTTCTTGAACGACTTAAACAGCGTCTAGCATACGAAGGAGAAAATACTTTCTACCACTGTAATCATGATGGATGTCCACGCCACACCTTTGAAGAAGCCATGGCAAATGCCTTCAAATGTCCATTATGTAATAATCAACTTGTTCACGTCGACAATACCCAAATCATATCGATTTTACAAAAACAAATCGAAGTATTGGAAGAAGATATCAAGCCAAATTAATGAGTACCGAGTTGGTTTCTTTATACCAAGGAGACCTTTTTAGGGTAGCATTGAACAACGGAATTCACGTTGGGCCGATGGTCTAGCTATCTACTGGGATATTGTCCCAGTTGACTAGAAGGTTATGATATCGCGCTTACACCGCGATGGTCGGGGGTTCGAATCCCTCTCGGCCCACCACCTTGTTACTCATTCTCACAGTCATGATGAAAGACTACAATACTTTTGCTGTCTATAAGCAGCAACATAAACTTATTAAAGAGCGTTATTTGTACCAGCAACGAACCCGAGCCGGGGTATCCTAGCCTGGTAGGGAGCAGGCCTGCTAAGTCTGTGTCCATGGGACTCACGGGTTCGAATCCCGTCCCCGGCGCCACAAACTCATTAAGACAAGCTGACTAGGAGATTTTTACCTGTGCCGTTTACTCCCTTTCATTTAGGTCCTGCGCTCCTAATTGGGTTGATTTTCTTTCCCCTGTTATATCTTCCCGCAGTCTTACTTGGGAGCATAATTGTGGATGTTGAACCACTAAGTTTTCTTATTCTTGGTCTCCCCGTTCTTCACCTATTTTTTCATACATTTTTGGGAGCAACAATCCTGGCTCTCATTCTAGCCTTAGTCGTGTTTCTGCTCCAAGAATTATTGGGAAATATAATGGCAACTTTTCGTCTGCCACAAAAAGCCTCTCCTTTGAACATAACATTCGCTGTTCTGGTAGGAGCTTATTCACACGTTATTTTAGACGCGTTTTTGTATTCTGAAATTCAACCATTTTGGCCATTATTGGGTAACCCCTTTCTTGGCCTTGTTTCGAGTTCCATGGTGTACCTTTTCTGTATAATCTGTTTTATTGTAGCAATCCCACTCTACATTTTCCAGATTTGGCGAAGAAAAAGGCAGCAGAAGAAAACGATTATATAGCGCCAGGTTGTGGAAGCTGGTTGGACGGTGAGCCTAGGCGGGGGGCTAGAAGCCCCGCAGCGCCGCTACGGGCTGGCTAAGGCTCCCCTGTACCGCAGATGCTCTATAAGGCGGGCTGAATGCCGACGCTAGGCTTTCTGACCTGTTGTACGACTTACCGTTCGTGGCAGTGACGATCCGCCTCGGAGGATCGCTGGTGGCGGTAGGCTTTTCGTAGGAAGGGCTGAATCGCCTTTATCAGGTGAACCCAGCGAGACCCGGGAGGGAGCAGCGTAAGCCTGTACTGTAGATGCTTCCGAGATCCGGGTCTGAGACCTGGCGGTAAGTACGGCATCAGTGAGGGTTGACGACCGTCGGGGCTCCCGTCCGCCTTTTCTTCATTTATTTCGTGTCGATAAACCTAGTTTCTCACGGTATAGACAAACAGCACATATATCCTGAGAGGTTATTTCGCCACAGCTGTTGCATTTCTGATAGGGCTCGTCTTTACCCCTTTGAATCGCTTTAATAATTTTCATAAAAGACGCATGCAAATTGAACTTAGACCCAGGATGCCGATCTTCGAAAGCATTCAGCCATTCACGGATTTCTGAGCGCAATGAAGTCTCCTTATATTGACAAGGTGGATGATGAAGAGGCAGTTGTAAAAGTTTTGAATAGAGCGCAATATCCTTCTCCAATAGGTGATACATGGGCTTGATTCGAGGAATAAGCCATCTCTCAACGCCTTTGAGAAAAGGGGTTATCCGCGCTAATCGTTGTAAATCGCCCCTTATGAGATTCATCAACATAGATTGAAGTTCATCATCGAGATTGTGTCCTAAGGCTAGTTTATCCGCATTGATTCTTCGAGCAAGGATGTTTAATCCCTGTCGTCGAAGTGTACCACAATAGGCACAAGGTGAAAGAGGTGATTGTGTTTTTTGTGCCCGATCAGCGATCTCATCAAGTGTTAGTGAGAAGATGTCTTGATATGATGATGTGACATGTTCTACATTAAGATGCTGAGTTACTTGTCGTAACACCCTTTGGCGTTCTTTATCTTGTCTACTACCTTCTTGAAGTGTAATAGCCATAACCTCAGATTCGGGAAACTGCTTTTGAATATCGACCAGTGTTGCGAGCAAAACCGTGCTATCTTTACCACCAGAATAAGCTACAGCGATTCGATCAGTCCGTTGGAGCATTTTAAACCTGGAAATTGCAGTTCGTATTGCTGCCATAACTGATGCTTGGAAACAATTATCACATAAGGTTTCACCGGAATAGGGACGGGAGATGATAGAGGGGGCTTTACACATACTGCATTCGTTAGTCATTTGCATCCAACTTAGCAAGGAACAATAGCCATTAAATTTGCGTTTCTTTACCTAAAGAACATAGCTAGTAAAGCGGGATTCAGGATAGTAAAGAGAACGTTCACAATAAGGATGGATAGAGCTGTGATTCGTAGACCCCAGAGTAATGCTCTTCCACTTGTTCGCTCCAATGAGATAGTGGCATCGATGAGGTCCTTCCAGAGTCGATCACCATCTAAAGGCGGAATTGGTAACAGGTTAATGAGGCCTAGACTAATAGTTATAATGAAGAACCACGCTAGGGCTTCACGGAATTGTGCACCTCCAAATGGTCCAAGTAAACTGAAGGGATAATGTAGTGGAACATGTGTTTGTAAAAATATTCCAATATAAGCTTTAGAGGCATTAGTCGGATTTTCTCCAACATAAAGCGAAATTTGAGAAAGCCCTTCTATAGTGAGAATTACTAGATCACCGGGATGAGCTCCCCCCATGAAATTACTAAGATCATCACTTGTTTGAATTGTTGTTCCGTTCATTCCAGTGATGACCATACCCGGTGCTAGAACACCATCAGCAGGGCTACCTGTTACAACACTATTGACCAGCACACCACTTGGTATAGGTATGACAATAAGTGTAGCAAATACTATTGCGATGAGCGCAACAGTTAGATTTGCTCCAGATCCAGCAGCGAAGAGGCGTGCACGTTGTTTGCGAGTCGACTTGAGTTTAATGTATTCATCGTCGGGTTCAACAAAAGCCCCAAAAAAGACGAGAAAAAGAAAAATTCCAGAACTCTTTACGGGAAGGTTATCGGCCCGTGCAGCTATGCCATGAGCAAGTTCGTGTGCAACGATGGCAACAATCAAAGGAATTAGGATCATCAGAAAAAACTGATAGGACATAGTAATACCGGGGATGAGAGGGGCGACTGCGCCAGGAGTTCCGGGTTGACCTAGAAGGGTTTTGATGAACTCCCAAATATTACTTCCCAGGGCGTAAAGTGCATAGATAGAGAAAAAGAAACAAACCCCAATGAATGCTGACCATATGTATCGCCATGCGCGTGGATGCCAGTTTCCGATGCGATCTAAGAGATTATTAAACCGTTCAGTTCGAGCAAAAAGCATGAATGGACCAACTTCAATCCCATAACGTTCTAGCTTGAAAAAGGAGGCGAGGCCAATTATTATCATCCAGACAATAAGGATTGCAAACCAGGGTAGTAACAAGAGAAAGATGTCCATTTGTAGCATTCGTGTTATCGCCTCAGAGGTCTCCACAGTTCACATATGCGATATAAATGTGTGATGCACCGATGAGAGAGAAGCTTTTAAAAAATACGGTAGGGGCTCGATTTTATGGGTGTGAATCTAATGTCAGAATTCATTATCGCATTAGTCACTGTTGGAAAGGAAACCGAAGCACGAACTATTGCTCGAACCCTTATTGATGAATCAATTGCAGCTTGTGTAGGAATAGTAAGTCAGAAAACGATCTATCGATGGAAAGGAAAAATTGTTGATGATAACGAATTCTTGTTAATAATAAAAACAAAACAGGATCAGTTTTCAAAACTTCGAGATACTGTGTTAAGTTTACATAGTTATGAAGTCCCTGAAATTATTAGTATTGAAATCCAAGAGGGGCATACTACGTATCTTGAGTGGATACAAGAATGCGTTGAGACTGATTAAGTGTTAGATTAGGAACGAGTAAATATGCCACGAGAAAAAACTGTGCGACGTGACACGGGAAGTCGAGAAGTAGAATATCCAACAGAACAATGGGAGATTCTTTCAGCCCTTCGAGAGCAAGCGCTTGCGCTAATGACGGAACTTGAAAGCACTGGTGTAGAACCAATAGCTCATGGAAGTATTTGTCGTGGTGATGTGTCTGAACACAGCGATGTGGACATATATCTTCCAAGTGTCTTACCATCTTTTACTGTTGAATTGGCCTTAACCCAATCTGGGTTTCAAATTATCCACCGGGAGTTAGTTCACGCGACTCCTTTCCATGCAATCAAAGCGCACATCTATTTACCGAAGAACTCGGTGGTCACCTTCCCGTTGACGAGTCCTGCACCCATTGAACTCGAATTTTACCGATTTGGTGGAAGTTTAACTAAGCAGGTTATAGAAAATGAGGTACGAGTTCCCGGAGTAGATAAACGACTTGTACTCATCGAACCAACCAAAACAGGTCACATAGAAACTCCTGTCATTGGTAATGAAAATATAGTAGCGAAGAAGGTTGGGGTTAACCTCAAAATCGTTGAAGAACGTGTGAAAATTCTAATGCGTCGAGACGAGGTTGGTCGAACAGGAGTCTACTTAAAACGCCACCTCACTCCTGAGGACACCTTCGAATCACTACTTAAACAGATTTGCGATCGGGATCCTGTTGTTCGTCGGAGGGTACAAAAGGGGTAATTCAATGTGACACGCAAGATTAATCTTTCAAGAGGGAATTCTCCCTATGTGGGACACCTTGTAGAGGGATGCCGAGAATGCATGAAAGGCGCAAAACTTGTTCTTTTTATAACGGGAAAGTGCTCAAAGTCGTGTTTTTACTGTCCCATTTCTAAGGAGAGATGTGACCAAGATGTCATTTTTGCAAATGAAGTAGAGGTTGACCACATCCAACAGGCTCTAGCTGAAGCGCGGCTCATTAACGCAACGGGCATGGGAATTACTGGGGGCGAGCCGTTACTAGAGGTGGAACGCACATGTCAATTTATCCAAGCCTTCAAGCAGGAGTTTGGACCTAAATTCCACGTTCATCTCTATACAGGTCTTGAACCTGTGCCCATTGATACTGTGGAGCAATTGCTAGAGGTTGGTCTCGATGAGCTTCGTTTACATCGATTCAGTGTGGGACAAGATTACCCTCGATTACGTAAGGTAACCAAAGGTCGTGCCCGATTGGGCGTTGAGATTCCGGTGATTCCCGGAATGCTAAATCAATTGAAGAATATGTTTCGCCAGCTTGATGAAATCGGTATTGATTTTGTAAATATTAACGAGTTGGAGTATTCAGAATTAAATAGAGAGGAGCTTAAAAAACGAGGATTACTTCTGGATCCTGGTACGATGGCCTCAGTTCAGGGTAGTGAAGAAGAAGCCATCAATCTTTTAGAATGGGCAGCTATTGAGACACAGCTGAATGTTCACTTTTGTCCCTTAACGCTGAAAGATGGCACACAACTTCGAAATCGCTTTAGGCGACGAGCAAAAAATGTAGCTAAACCATTTGAACAAATAACCGAGGAGGGGTTGCTGTTGAAAGGGATTATCATACCTCCTCCTGATATTTCCCTGATTGCAGCCTCAGAGATCCTTCTAAACAAGTATAAGATTCCCCTTGATCAATTTTGGATTAATGAATCACGTGGGCGAATCGAAACGTCAACTACCGTTGTCCATCGATTAGCTAAGCAACTAAAGGTGAAGAAGTTTCAAGTTGGTATAGTTGAAGAATATCCAATAATCAGCCGTTTTCAGGTTTCATTCGTTCCCCTTTAAGTTTCAGGTAAGGAAAAGCGCAGAAGTGCCACAATTCCACCTAGTCCTTCTAGCTGTTTACCAGCCTGGTGTTCAGCACTAAATATTTCAATTGAACCCGCCTGCTCCTCGACTTGTCGCATCATGGTTTCCATTTTTCGCCGTTGCTCCGGAGGGACCTCACGGAAAGTCTTGTCGAGGATGAGCAGGGTTTCAACGGCACCAAACTGAACCGCCCGTATAATTTCATCCCATCCATATGTGGTTTTTCCGGTACCTTGACCTAGATGCCGCATCACCTCATCCATGAGATGAACCTCTTTGTTCAATCGGATCTCACTAGCGATTCGCTCGATTACCCCCCGATTAAGAGCTTCGTAGATACCTGCTACTGTCCCGGTACTTACATGTTCTAAGAGAATGCGATCCTTGCTAGTGGGCACTTTATTCTTCAGATAGACAGCAAGTTTTTCTTTTGTTGAGCCCGGTCCCACGATTACTACTCGCATCACATCAGGTAATCGGTCGAGGAGCTCATGAAGTTGGGTGGCTACGCCTGCAAACATCTGGGTTATTGTATCGCCAGATTGGACATATTTTCCGTACTTTCCCCGAGCAGTGCCATGTACGTCAACTCGAACATCAATACCTGAATCATCAATAATTCCAATCGCGGCCTGGTCTTCCTCTACTGCAATGATAATGAGACGTTGACTTTTTCGTGAAACCGCATCTTCTAACCGACGAAGTAGTGGACGCGGCCAGCTTTCCTTGACAATTTCAACTTTTAGTCCAGGTTCGATATTTATTGTGTGATAGGTTCCCAGTGAAACAAAATCTTGTGGACCCTCAAGTATTTGCCCCTTGACACGAAGGCGGTTGGAGTACTTGTGTAAAGCTACCTCCTCCACCGTCAAGCGAATGAACATTCGGCGACGTTCACCTTTATCCGGTCTAGCGGTATCTCCTAAGTCTCTACGCACTCGGCGAACAGTTCGTGCTGCCACCTGATCACCGGGGAGGATGACATTATACAGGTGCCATAAGTCATCCATATCTTCGGGAATGACTACGACAAGTCCGGCTTTTAGTTTCTTAGTGACAATCTTCACGAACAACAGCCTCAGTACCTGATTAGACCAAGATGCACACACATATTTCTATCCACTGCAAGATTATTGTGAAATGTTAAAGATTCGACCAATTCAAAACCACGAGTTGAATCAAATAACTCAAATTGAATTTGAATCGTTCACTGACCCGTATCCAAAGGACCTGTTCCAATTTTTGGCAAAAAAGTCGCCGGAATTATTTCTTGTTGCTGTTGAAGAAGGCAAAGAAGAAAAGGAAATTTTAGGATATGCAGTAGCTGATGTTGAGCGACACGTCCCATACCTAAATGGCCATATTTTGTCAATAGCCGTAGGTAAACAATATCGTCGTAGGGGAATTGGAAACCAATTACTCTCGGAACTAATACGTCTGTTCAAGTCAAAAGAGTGCAACAGCATCGTGCTTGAAGTTCGAGAATCGAATCTTAAAGCAAAAGCTTTGTATCAAAATCTTGGTTTCATCGAAGTGAAGCGAAGAAGTAGATATTATGAAGATGGTGAAGATGCGATAGTAATGACCTTAGATTTGGAGGATGCGTTGTGAATCCCACTAAACCCCAGTTATGCTTATTCATCCTATCAGGCGAGCACGAAACACTTCCAGAAGCAGAACTCTGTGCGGTATTAGAAGCAGAGGACTACGCATTTACGATTCATAATCGTCATCACCGAATTTTACTACTTAGGGTTGATCCTGAAGGGGCTAAAATTGCGACGCAACGCGCTGGACTAGTCAATCACGCAAATATAGTAGCTTTTGAATCTCCTGCAAATGAGGAGACAATTCTTCATTTTATGAAAAAGACAAAGTTTGAGCAGTGGCTCAAACCCCAAAGTAGGTTTGGCGTGAAAATCACCCGTGTAAAACGAGAACCTAACCCAATTGATGTAGATGAACTTCAAGGTAAACTGGGCTCTCAAATTTGGAATGCCATGAATGGAAGCGTTGAAGTCGACTTAGTAACCCCAGACGTTTTATTCCTGGGCGTAATCGTTGGTAATCTATTCTTTTTTGGTCCTCACCTTGCCTCACGGGATCGAATTGGATTTTTTCAGAGACGCAGTCCACTTCGCCCATTTTTTGTACCTAGTGCAATAAATCCTAAAATTGCCCGTGTAATGGTGAATTTAAGTAGGGCAGCACCCAGCGACCGGTTCCTTGACCCTTTCTGTGGCACAGGTGGACTTCTCATAGAAGCTGCAGACATTGGTTGTTTTCCCATCGGATTTGATATCGATATTTCAATACTTGCAGGGTGTCGGAAAAACCTGAATCATTATGGGTTTCATTTCAATGGGATAATAGCAGATGCACGAGTACCACCAATACGTTCGAAGAAAGTAAAGGCAATTGCCACAGATCCTCCTTATGGAAGGTCGAGTTCGACAAAGGGGTCAGCGGTTGTCAATCTTATCGAAAAGACTCTAACAGCAATTGCTGAAATCATTGAACCAAAGGGTTATCTCTGTTTGGCTTTGCCTTTAGAGTATTTTAAAGAAGAAATTATACCTACAGACAGCTTTGAAATTGTAGAGATGCATACCATGCGAATTCACCGAAGTCTACAACGCCATATTGTCGTCTTACAAAAGAAAGAATAGTGTTGGAATTAGAAATGAGAGTACACTTCTTAGGAGTAGGCGGCGGCATCCCTTCATTGAAACGTGCTTTATCAGCAATAGCTATCTACTTCCGTGGAAACATCGTACTCTTTGACTGTGGTGAAGGCACGCAAACTCAGTTAAAACACGCGAAACTTAGCCCTCAACGGATAATTGAAGTCTTTATCTCGCATCTTCACGGTGACCACATTCTTGGTTTACCAGGATTACTTTCCACAATGGCCATGCTGAATCGTTCCAAGCCATTGACGGTGTACGGTCCGATTGGCATCAAAGAATTCATTGAAGTAACGTTAGAATTGACTAAGGCACAGCTCGATTTTGAATTAACCATTAATGAAGTTGAGGAGGGAACCATCTCCCACCAACCCCAATACCAAGTAGACTGTCTTCCTGCTCTTCATAACATTCCTTCGCTTTCCTTTATTCTTCGAATGGCAGACACACCAGGGAAATTTGATGTCTCAAAAGCTCAAAAATTTGGTATTCCATTAGGTCCACTTCGCAAACGCCTTCAGCAAGGGAATCCTGTGAAAAATCTAACAGGAAAAACAATCTACCCCGAAGACGTGATTGGGCCTTCTCAAAAGGGTATGATTATTGCTTATTCGGGTGATTCTGCCCCAAATCCTAAATTTGCAGCAAAAGCAACAAACGCCCAACTTCTCATTCATGACGCCACTTTTTCTGAGGCACATCGTGATAAAGCAGAAGAATTTCTTCATTCAACTGCCGCACAAGCGGCTCAAATAGCCATTCAAGCTAAAGCAAAGCAACTTGCGTTAGTCCATATCAGTCCACGTTACATCGAAACCGAAGAGCATGAAACCGAAGCAAAAGTAATTTTTCCCCAAAGTTTTGCTCCAAAGGATCTTGACGTGATTTACCTA
>JABXGY010000358.1 GCA_016550395.1 archaeon
CGGTGAAAATCAATGCTTGTTTGGGGCTTGGGGTAGAACATGAGGTAGGCTATGCCCATCTGTTTGAAAACATTGCGGAGTTGAGTAAAGCAGGTTCGTTTCTAGGGACTTGTTCCTTGCTTAAGCAAATGGATGCCTACCAACAGTATGAGGCTGCCGTAAAATATGTATTTGATCGGCAGCCTGAATATCCAAGTGTCATTAGTTCCTCGGTCATTTCAGCCGTTCAAGGCTACTCTGGGAACTATCATCTTATCAAACGGACCAGGGGCAGCCGACTGCGAATTTCTCCATTGATGTCTATCTATTGGTTCTTCGATACGCAGGCCGTTGTAAAACGTAACCTGCTCCTCCCACATTTGCGTTTGACTTATACCATCGAAGAAGCATGGAATTCGATGAACAAAGCCCGAAATTCACTCAGCTTCCGGGATACACCTGAATATCCGCTGCACTGAACAAATATCATGCTGTTTAGACATTGATATCCGGTGTCACTAAATCGAATGTTTTGATCGAAACAGGGTGGTTACTTTCTAGATCATCATCACCTTTATTATTTGATGTTTCTGGGTTAATTACTTCTTGACTTTACCTCTGACTCTTGTTATAAATTGGCTGTCCGCCAATCTTCAGGATTCAACCAAATAAGCATTATCATCAAAAACTTCAACTCGGCTCATGATGCTGGTGGAAGTTTGTTTTTGATTATACCAGTTAATTGTAGATTAATTTCATCCATATGTTCAAACATAACAACAAGAAGCAGAAGATCTTGCCTGAACAGGATCAGGATGTAGAAGTTCGCCAATCTCAAAAGCCACCCCATGCTGAGGTAGTATTATGGGGAGCCTCTATTGGAATTGTAGGGCTCATCTTGGTTTTTATGGTATGGGCGTTACTGATTCCAGGCAGGAGCAATTTCAGGGGACTGTCATCTGGCAGAATCATTCTCGACTTTTTTGTGACAAGCTTTTGGCTTATTGTAACAACAATTGTATATGTGATATCGAGAGAAACACCCCGCACAATTGTTGAAAGGCTTCAGGATTCATGGAAAAAGCAATGGAACGAATCAGAAATTGATCGAAAAGCAGGGGTCTTGAGGTCCATTAAAGCACCATTGGTTGGTCTTGTTTTTATTGTATGGCTATGTTTAGTGGGTGAACCTGTTTTCACCCGCCCCCCCTACGAACCCAATGGAAATATACAGCAAGTACTGATTGCCTCAAAGATACTAGGCTCACAAACCTCTGGAATAGAATCTACATCCAGTTTAATCACCCTGGTGTCTTTCATTATGGATAGTATTACTCTATTCGTCAGCGCTTTGGCTTGGTTTTTTCCCAACCCCTTTCAAACAGGCACAAACCAAAATAGTGCACCCAGGATGATAGAGATTTTATCCCCTTTTATAGCGCTACTTGTTATGTTAAGTATAGCTATATTCTTTTTGGGTGTTGTTGTGCCTACTCAAATATACCTAATCAAAGAAACCTTTTCCCCTAAAGAACCAACCGTGACACCAACAACCAATGCACCCGAGACGCCAACAATGCTCGCTCCTGAGATAATAACTCCGACCACAACCGAACTCATGCCAGAGGCCACATTATTAACAACCACGGCAGAGGCCACTGTTTCTTCCACAGATGATACTATAATCCCAGC
>JABXGY010000359.1 GCA_016550395.1 archaeon
TAGCTAACAGCGATCCTAGCAACAGAGACATTTCGTATGAACATAGCAGGTTCATAACTATAATCCCTCACCGTTGAACCGTATCTAGAACGAAAAGCAGGCTTTTTAGATTATGCTGTAGGCAAATAAACATTGAATTCATAGGATGTTTTATTCGTGAGTTTGGAAGACTATAGTGCAAAACGTGATTTCAGTAAAACCTCTGAACCACCTCCAGAAGTCAAGGTAAGTTCAGGTAACTTATTTGTAATTCAACGCCATGAAGCCAGAAATTTGCACTGGGATCTTAGACTGGAACAAAACGGAGTATTAGTGAGTTGGGCAATCCCTAAAGAACCACCCACAAAAAAGGGAGTCCGTCGATTAGCCATTCAAACAGAAGATCATCCAATGGAGTATGCTAATTTTTCGGGAACAATTCCTGAGGGTGAATATGGTGCTGGGAAGGTGGAGATTTGGGACAAAGGAACTTTTGAAACGGAGAAATGGGAAGGAAAGGAAATCATCGTAATTCTTCATGGCAAGCGCTTAAATGGACAATATTGTCTTATTCGGTTTCAAAAAGTCAAGGACGGTTGGTTATTCTTCCGCTGTGGAGAGTAACAATCAATTTTGTCGAGGCAATCTTGCCATATAGACAATCTTTTAGGTTTAAACAGAGAAGTATACATATTCGTTAAAGTCACGTTTTGACTGGAGAGAAGCCATCAGGTGAAGCTGGTCACCTACGTAACAGATGCTGGTCCCCGTGTTGGTTGTATTGATGATGGAGAGGTCGTGCCAACACCAGGCATCCCGGATATAATTACCTTATTTAACGATCCATCCTTGGAACACTCCATTGAAGCTGCCCTAAAGGGACGTATCGATGCTCAACCCATTAATGAAGTGCAACTTCTTTCACCGATTCCTCGACCCACTAAAATCATCGCTATTGGACTAAACTATCGTGATCATGCTGAAGAGACAGGGCAAAAATTACCTAAAGCTCCTATCTTATTCGCAAAACCGCCAACGGCTGTTATTGGTCATGAGTCAAGTATCATTATCCCTGATGGAGCTTCACAGGTTGACTATGAAGTTGAACTGGGAGTCGTTATGGGTAAGGGTGGGCGGAATATTCCTGTCGAACTTGCTTTAGACCATGTGGGCGGTTATACTGTTTTTAATGATATATCTGCAAGGGACTATCAATTTCGTGATGGTCAGTGGTTCCGAGGAAAAAGCTTTGATACCTTCGCTCCAATGGGCCCATGTCTTACCCTACCAGATCAGATTCCCAATCCCCAGGAATTGAAGATGCAACTTCGACTCAATGGAAAAACCCGTCAAAAAAGTTCAACGGCGAACATGGTTTTTTCTGTAGCTGAGTTGATAGCTGATATTTCCCAGGTCATGACATTCGAACCGGGAGACGTTATTGCTACAGGTACGCCTTCTGGCGTTGGGTTTAAAGCTAAGCCGACACCCATCTTCCTTCAAGCTGGCGATTTGGTTGAAGCAGAAATTGAAGGAATTGGTATACTCCGGAACCCTGTTGAAAAAAATCACATATCCCCTTAGATTCTTAATCCATAATTAGCATACCATAAATGGGAAGTTCTAATGCCATTAACTGGTGTGGATTTGTTACTCACTTACCAATGCACAAGTCGGTGCCATCATTGTCTTTACCGTGCGGGTTCGCATCACCAAGATTTAATGTCAGAACAACAATTTCATGCTATCCTCGAATCTCTCGAAGGATTTCCTCTTCGCTGGATCATGCTATTTGGAGGAGAACCGCTTCTTTTTCAAAACCAATTGTACAAATGGATTAACACAATTACTAAGCGATTCCCTTCAGTGAATAGAAGCATAATCACTAACGGATTCTGGGCTAAAACAGATGAACAAAGTAGAGAGGTTCTTAAGAAACTCAGTGCAGCCGGACTTACCCACCTATCATTAAGTTATGACAGCTTTCATGCCCGCTTCGTTAATCCCGCAAATATTCAAAGGATATTGAATGAGTTAAAAACGAATGATTTCCAAAAAGTGACAATTGACTCCTACTTCCTCTTTGGAGAAAATAAACAAAACGAGTACAATTTTAAAACCAAAGAACTACTCAAGCAATTAAAAATCCCATCCTTTGTAGCACTCCAGAAGTTTAATGTGTTAACAGTAGGACGAATGGTTGAATATCTCCAAGGCAATTTAGACATCCACACCTTCGCTGATTCACCTTGTGATGTACCTTATTGGTTAGGATCCAGTCTTGCTCAATTATCGACTATTGAAATTGATAGTGCAGGATATGTTACTCTCTGCCCTGGCATTACGATTGGCAATATACAACAAGTACCCCTTCACAAAATTATCGCATCATATAATCCAGATCAACATCCTATCATCCATGCCTTAACAAATACAGGCATTGGAGGACTTATTCAACTAGCCCAGGAACACAACGTAGAAATTCCAACCCAAAGCGTAAGCAGTCCTTGTCATGCTTGTTACGTCCTCCGTCGTGCCTTAATCGGCACATTTCCAAACGACCTCGCACCCCACCATCTATATGTGTCTGATTAAGATTCTGAATTATTTTCCTCATTGGAATAGTCTAGTAATTGTTTTTGCTGTTTTGTATACAAATCGCGTTTTGAGGGTTTAGATTCCGATTCATCTGTTGTGAAAGGTTCATGGGATTTGTCCGAAAGGAATGTTTCAAGCCCCCGTGACTGTTTCCGCGGAAACTCGATTTGCATAGGACCCAACACCTGTTCAAAAGCCATGTCCAGTTTCCTGATATAATCAGGCACATCGATTTCATTTCGTGTAGCCATACGAGTGGGTTTTACACTAAAGGTACGAGCACCATACCGGAAGGGTTTCACTTTCACAAACCCAATTTCATCTCGTTTCTTTACTTTGACACCTTTATCCTTCAGTTGTTCAAGGGCTTGATAGGGTTGTGCAAGTCCCGATCCTTTTCGGCGTTCCTTATCTGCCCTCCAAAGTTTCACTCGATACTCAAGATCTTCAACGGTGAATTCACGCTGACGAAGCTTGGATATCTCTTGTTGAAGAATCTCAATAATTTTGGGACCTACTTGGACTAGTTTCTTTGAGCTATCAATACCTACGAGTGGTTTGACAGCTTCAAGAAATATTTGGCGGAAACGTGGAGGCGTGCTGGATTTACCCAAGGTAATTCCCTTTATGTCCGGTGTCCCATCAGGAAGCATTCCGAAATAGGCTTTCTTTGCGGAGCTAAAGACACAGAGAGGATACACTACATCAACAGCTAGAATGAGACCAAGCTCATCCTTAACCTTCCCAATAAGCCAATTGATTTGATCAGGTGTTGGTTGATCTAAGAACAGCGAATCAGTATCGCCATAGATTGGACGCATTCCCTTTTCAACAGCGTAATCCCAGCTGTTTCGTAGTGACCATCGCCCATAGGCCATCATGGACTCTGCGAGCGGAGGAGATGCAAGACCATGGATTCGAATGGTTACACCACCACTACTCACCAGTAAGAATTTTAGCAAATCCGAGATAATTTGTGCTTTCTTGCGTTCCTCTTCAGGTATGTCTTTTTGGCGGCTTAAGGGTTTAAACCAATGAATACGTAAATCTTTGAGTGCACCAATCAAGGCACTGAAGATACCACGGCGATGTTTACAAACATAGTGGGGCTCATCCGGTACCTGATTTGATTGACATTCAGCATGACCACAGTTCATTGTCTCATAGGAGAGATTATACCGATCAATCAAGCTCGGATAAAGCGATTCAAAATCCACAACGGTCATATTATAATAGACACCGGGCGTCGGTGCTATTGTCAAAGCACCTTCCACACGATGTGGAGTGTGCCCCAAGGTAAGTTCTTCCGGATTGGGGATTAAGATATCAAGATGCCGATAACTAGTGTGTAGCATCGACCGAATCCAATCCGAAACACTCCGGCTTTTCAGGGCTCGTTGAAAAGGGATATTAGCTATTCGGGCAAGCATAACACCCCAGAGTAATCTGGAATCATCGTATTTTTCTTCGATATGCAGTAATTCCCGAGGTATCTCTGGTACAGGTTGAATCGCATAGCTAAAGAATTCCTTCAAGAGGTCAAATTTCAGGGGATCCTCTTCAGCGGTATTCGCAAATTTTTTGTTAAATGCATCAAGTTGATTCCTTGGAAAATGCAAGTCAAGTTGATGTCCCTTCGCTGTTAGCTTGTGAGGACACCCGAATCGGAGCTCCCGATCATAAATATAGCTTGATGCTGGCTTAAGATCACGTTCCCATTCTCGCTCAGTTTCCACCATACCATTTAGTGGAATACAGGCTACTGTGAGGTACTCATCTTTCATCAAGTCTTTTCGTTTAACCTGGTCTCCTAAGCTGGCAGGTAAAGCAAAGAAATAAGGGATAAATTCATCATGAACCGTGATTAGCTCTTGTTCAGGTGTCTGCAAATACGTAAGCTCTACATGTCCATGATCAGCGTCATAGACAGCATCCAATAACCAGAGATGACTATCAGACATATGCAGGTATCTCCAGAACTACACCATGAATGAGGAATTCCCCTTGCTTTAAGGTTGTGCTCGCCGCCACCCAATTGAATGCCTAAATCATTATAGCATTATAGAACTTTAGTATAACTTGACGATCATGACGTGGCTTAATAAATTCAAAACAGCCTTACAACGTTTTATCGGAAGTCCAGTTAAAGAACAAGTCTTAGAAGATGTAAGTAATATTTCCGCGAAAAGTAGTCCAATACGCAAAGCCGAATGGATAAAAGCTACCATGGACAGGCTGGACGCATTAGTTAAAGATAATGAAACCCGACGAGAAATCCTCTTATGCTGTTCCCACCGATTCCCAAAAACTCGAATTCAAAAGCTTAAGAAAGAATATCAGAGACTAGGTGACCTTGACGCATTACTTCAACTAATGCACAAAGATAATTCTTGGGGAGGACTTTCATATTATGAGTATCCAAAACGAGAAGGAAATATCATTTATGTAACCAAAATCCCTTTCAATCCGAAGAAATTTGAAATAGCAACAACCGAGGATGAAAAGCGTCAAGCATATTGCCATTGTGGCTGGGTGAAAGCTACTAAAGAGCCGATATCAAAGACCTTTTGTTTTTGTGGCTCTGGCTGGTATAAGACGTTGTGGGAGGGTATTCTCGAAAGACCTGTGAAGGTCGAAATAGTCACTACTGTTGCCAGTGGTGACGCGGATTGTACTTTTGCCATTCATCTTCCATCTGAGTTAGCTCAATAGGATAACTGACTTCACAACTTGAATTCAATTGAGATTCGATTTGTTAATGTTCAGAAATTTAGAGATAGATGGGGAGTATTGCAGCCATGATCCAAGCGAAGAGCAAGGCATTGAACAAAACAGCGATGTAGAAGCGGTTAGTGAGACGATAAGACCAGGCGATAACCGTTGTAGAGACAGCGAAGATTGGGATGAACATGTAGAGGAAGATAAGCTGGAATCCAATGGATCCAGAAATTAATGCACCACCAATTGCGATGCTTCCCACCACTTGAATAATTATGATTGAAGCGTAAAGTAAGATTTTGATGAAGATTGCCTTGACGGTCCAGAAGGTTTGCGTTGAATACCATGTTTCTCTAGGAGAAGTTCGGAGAAGCCCCATGAGCCATAATCCTTCAACTAAAACGAAAGGGAGTAACAGTAAGAAGTATATTGGAACGTAGAGTGCTCGTAATGGTGAGAGTGCTTTTAGAAAGGGAAGGAATGCCCGAAAGTCTAATGCCAGAAGTAAATCAATGGGAAGTACCCAAAGATACAACCATGCAATACCAATTAAACCAAGAAGAAATCCAAGACCAATTGTTTTCAAAAGAGTGAGTGAATTACCATTGAATGCTCCATAATCATTCCAGATTGGTGGATTCACGGTTTTTTTGCTTTGAAAATACTTGATTCCCAAGAGTACGAGAAGCGTTATGAGTCCACCAGTAAAAAGTCCTAGAGCTACGGATATCCCCATACCTTGTGGGAAATAGATGGGGATATCAACAAGTAATAAGGCAAACAGAGTTCCTAGTTCTATGAATCCATATAGCAGACCAAATCCGAGATACACGAGTGTGTTAGCAGAATAGGTGGAGTTGGGGACATACTGGATTTGTTGGAAGGGTCGTAATTTGATGAGAATTTTGAACAAGGCTAGAACTGAAAGCATCGCACCAATGCAGGCGATTAAGCCTCCAAGAATCCAGAAATAGTAGATGAGGTTCTGGGATGGTATCCAATAAGCGTCGGGGGAACCTTTGAGACTATTCATTAGCCAGTCAACAGTCTCACTAATAGCGTAAGGGTCCACAATTTCAAACAGATGATTTGATAGAGGGATAATTACCTTGCGTGCTGTTCCTGTGGAAAATTCTCCATAAAGTTGTCCGGCCACCACAGGAGCTGAGGTATTGAAGAACTCTGCTAAGGTATTCAGGAATGCTG
This sequence comes from archaeon, assembly GCA_016550395.1. GTDB lineage: Archaea > Asgardarchaeota > Hermodarchaeia > Hermodarchaeales > Hermodarchaeaceae > Hermodarchaeum. The sequence goes on from JABXGY010000359.1 coordinate 6,502, forward strand.
GAATGTCAAATAGTTCATCATAAAGGCCCGTAACAACGAGCATGTTATGCGGATATGTCGTATTACCCCACGCTCTACTTCCCACCAATACAAGACTGTCAACTTGAACTGCTGATTGATTAATGGCTTGCCTAGCAACACTTGAGCCCATACTATGTCCTACCATTCCAATCGTACTTACGTAGGGGAGGCTAGCTAAGAATTCGAGTGCGACAATACCTCCAAGATCTGTTCCTTCCCCAAGGCTAGCCCCAGAATTACCATGACCGACTACATCAATAGTCAGGACAACGAACCCACGTCGTGAGAGTTCATGACCAAAGCCCATCATCCATTCTTTTGTACCCATTATACCATGGATAACGATAACACCAGGTAGTGGAGAAGAAGGTGATGCTGCTAAGGGAACCTGTAAGATTCCAGCAATGGGTATACCTTCAGCTGTAATGAGTGTCACTTTGGAAGTGTGAGTGCATCCGAAGTTGTTTTGGATTCCCCAAGAAAGTGAAATTCCACCAATAATTATGATAACGCCAAGAAGAAATACGGTGTAACGACGGTGAAGTCGAGGCATTTTTCATGTCCTAGTCCAATGAAGATTACATTCAACTTAAATAATGAATTGTTTCGCTCCTATGCAAAAATGACCTTGATGAAACACGTTCTCTTTGTCTGTGTTCGGAATGCAGATTAGATCTAAGTGACAGCTACATTTACTGAGAACCATGGTCAGGGTCGGATAACCACGACCAGCGGAGGTACGCATCCATTTGATAAGGTGCACGATGGGGTAGTGGAGGCAATGCTAGAGAAAGGATTTGATATTACACAGAATAAACCCAGACTAATTACGGTTTCTGAACTTCATAGAGCTGACCATGTGGTAGTTATTGGTTGTTGGGAAGAAAGTATTTGTCCTGCAACGTTATTAGACTGGGTAATTGATTGAGCGTTGGATGATCCCAAAGACCAACCTATTGAGAAAGTATGAGAAATCCGCGACGAAAATAAAAATCGAGTTTTACATTTAATCGAACAGCTGACAGGTTCAGAAAAATAGTTATGCTATACTTAACATTTATTCGTGGATATTGAATAGACAATGTCAGAGAAACACAACAGCCTTGAAGCCATAAAAGCATTATTCGAAATATCGATAGAAGAGCAGGAAATCGCATTCATATACATTGGATATGCTGGTATTATTCTACGCATGCCAAAAGGCGTTATCGCTTTTGATCTAGGAAAATCACTAAGTAAAGAGGCGGCTGAGGCTATTCCCACCCTTGATCTGCTTTTTTACACTCACACTCACTGGGATCATTATCACGCTCCTAACGCCAATCGTATCCTGAAAAACACTTCGTCACACATAATCGCTGAACCACAGGTGGCAAAGGATTTAGGTTCAAGAATCCCTCATGAATATTTAATAACCGCAAATCCCACTTCACTGGTCACAGTATAGGGATATAAAGTGGTTCCAGTTGTCGGTGTCCACCCACGACCTATTACCCTCTTTAAAGTGACCTATAAAACAACAAGCATCTTTCATGGAGTAGACTCAGGTTATGTACCGGTAAAAAACCAATCTGTGGATGTGGCATTTCTTCCTGTCGGAACTCCCTCACCTTCCTGCACTCCGAAAACAGCACTTCAATTTTCCCAAGACCTAACACCAAAAGTAGCAGTAGCAATGCACGGAAATTCCAAGCAAATGAAGCTGTTCAAAGAATTAGTTAACGAAACTCTCCCAGGAGTTCGCATCATTATCCCTGAATTATTTACACCAATCCGAGTTAATCTTGAAGCTGAGCAGTAAATCAGAGAGTCTTATAATAGAGAAGTCTGTTTAACACTAACAACATCTTTCTTTAGGAGGAAAAAATTGATGCAACCCCTGAAACACCTCGAAATGGAACACCGTCTAATTAGTAATGCCGTTTCTGTAACCAAAACTTTTCGTAACAGAATAGATATTGGTGGTCCCATACGACCAAAGCAGTATTGGCTTTTAGTGGATTTCTGGAGCACCTATGCTGATATTGTTCATCATGGAAAAGAAGAGCAACAACTATTTCCTGCTATAGTGGACCATAACACATCCTCAGAGTTCGGAGCAACTATTGATAAGCTCGTTGAGGAGCATATGTATTTACTTGGTTATATTGGTGAATTACGTCGATTTGCCCGACCTATGTTTACCGGAGACCGTCCAGCTCGGGAACGGGTCATTCAATGTCTGGATAAATATCTAAAGCTGATTGAACCCCATATCCGATTAGAAGATGAGAAGCTATTCCCTTCCGTAGCAAATCTGCTAACTGAGAAGGAATTGAATATGTTAGCCAAAGAATTTAAGGCAATGGACGAAAGGACGGGAACAAAAGTCCAATCCTATTATAGTAACCTTGTGGAACAACTCAAAAAGGAAGTATAACCATGACCTACGATCAAATCATCGAATTATTAGAAACGCAATTACAACTTGAAAAGGAATCAGCACGAGCCTTACGAAAGGAAATGAAGGACATCGACCATCTGGGGATCAAAGTTTTGTTCGAAATCTGTGCTGCAGACTCGACGAAACA
>JABXGY010000360.1 GCA_016550395.1 archaeon
ACTGGCTAACTAGCCTTCAATCACTTGAATGTCTTCATCACTAGTAGCGCCGAATCCTATTTCTTTAGCTCGTGCTATTTGACTCAACTCCCAGACAGGTTGGTTAAGTTTATTCTTAACATTATAACTTTGTAGAACTCGAACGCCTTCAACGTCAATGGCAACCATGTCATGGCTAGCTAAGATGAGGTTTGGTGCCTCGAGTTGTCCGGAGGCGGGTCCTTTTGTGACGAAGACTTTCCGAGCATCCATGACAATTACTGTTGGGTGGAAGTAGGAGGCGAGATCAGCGATTTTGTATTCGAGTTTTCGCATATGCATTTTCAAGCGATCTTGGCGTTTTAGCAGGCCCATCATAACTTTCATACTCGCTGTGAATTTCGCTAGAAAATGGGTTTTCAAACAAGGTGCAATAACAAGTTTCCCAAGATTTAGTGCAGGTTCACCGATATGTCCGCTTTTCAGATATTTCCCGTGTGGGAATGATTGTTTGATCCAGGGGTGCTCGTCGAGAGAGATGAAATCGGCGTTGAGGTCCATTGCCACATCACAAAGTCCAATCTCTTCGCCGACATCTCTTGTACAGACACGCTGGGTGGAGGCGTCCATGATTTGGAGTTTCCCAGCTCCTGCCTCCAGTATGAGTTCACCAAGGGCTTGAATGAAATCCGCATCACTAGAGGCTGGATATGGGTCAGCGGTATTCATGTTCGGTTTAATAGTTACCAAATCACCTGGCTGAATTAGCTGATTCAAACCGCCAATAAGTTCGATGGCTTTTTTGATGTCTGCTTTTAGATTGTCACTTGCTTGAACACGGCTTACTAAAAAAGGGGGACCTTTCTGTGAGGGTTGAGTTATGCTTTGACTCACCATTTTATTCACAGGCTTTCTAGGGGTGATATGGCTGTAATTAAATTCGTTGCCTTTACGAAAGGTGGTTGAAACAGCGGAAGTTTATATTCCTGCATTAAGTAGACTTTATTGAGCCCAGGCGTTTTGGGCTCGATATCATTATGGTTAGATGTAATCGCTGTCAGGAAGAAATCGTTGGTAAGAAACACAATTCAGTGATTTATGCAGGCATCTGGATTCCCGTCTCATATTGTAACTCTTGTTATCATGATATCCAATCTCAACGTGAAAACATTGGTTCGATTATCGCTTTTTTCATGTTTACTATAGTTATTTTCGTGATATTTGGGATTCTTGTGAGTAGGTAACGGCTAGGGTAAGAAGTCAATGGTGTCGACTTCCATCTTGCCCCAGTCCACTGTCCGTTCCAGGCTAGCACGAATGATATCGATTGCCTTCGTTCGGTCATTTGGATTTATCGCAGTTAATCCATAACATTTGACGCCTAGAAGGCGTTGAACTAGATGTGGCTGTAATGCGCCTTGAAGATCCTGTTTATTGGCGATTGCCACAATTTCGCTACTGACACCTTGCTGTTGTAAAAAGATAATGATGTCCTTGGTTTGTAAAACGTTCTCGAGGGTTGAATCAGTAACCAAGAAGACAATGCGGCTTCGAGAAAAGAGTGCTTTCCATAGCTTCCGGAAGCGTTCTTGCCCAGCAAAATCCCAAGTTACAATTTCATAAGTTCCTATGCGTGCCCCTTCAATTTTTTGGATGTCAATGCCGATGGTTGGAATATAGGATTGTGGGGGTTCTCCACCGTTAAGAAGATGAACTATAGTTGTTTTACCCACACCACCGTAACCCAGAATGCTAACCTTTAGTTTAGTGGTGACGTATTTGTCGACTTTCCTCATGAAGTCCTCGTATTCTTCCTCGTAGCTGATGACGCGCCGAAATTCTTCGGTAACCTTTTCAAGTTTTTCCATTAATGCGCCCTCTTCATCAACGTATTCAGCACATAAGACTACGATACCCCGACCAAGTGGTTGACCAACGTATTTGGTTTCACCAATTTGTTCGAATAGGAGGTTCTGTGCTTGTTTTACCCGAGTAGCAAAATTCTGGACTTCAATTGTGTTGACATCAATGATCCAAAACTTCTTCTGTACAACAATCTCGTCACGAGCATCAATAATGAAGACGTGATGGATCAATCTAATAACTCCTTGATATGAACTTTACTTGGTATTTTATAATGAGACTATTAGTCAGTCTCCTTAAGAAAGCTTTAGTGCTTATAAGGAAATGAATTTTTTATTATTCTTTTCTCATGTATCTTGGTTGTTTTTCCGTTTTTAAAAATTGAATATCTGCTTGTACTTGGTCTCTAGGTATTTCGTGAAGGGCTTTGCGTTTAATCTTTCACCGGTAATGTGTTGGATGAGATCCTCGGGGTCGTATAAGTTGGCTTTTCTATGGACCTGGTCGACCATCCATTGTTTGATATTTCCAAACTTGCCTGATTCGATTTGGTCTAACCAATCTGGTATTTCTTTTTCCATCACATTGATTAGTTGTCCACCGTAGATATTTCCGAGTGCATAACTGGGGAAGTAACCGTGGTACCCTGATGCCCAATGTGTATCTTGTAAGACACCTTCGGAATCGTTTTTTATCTTAACTCCCAGGTATTTTTCGTATTTTTCGTTCCATATGATAGGGAGGTCTGAGATGCTAACTTTATTTGCAAATAAATCTCGTTCGATTTCAAAGCGAATAATGACATGTAACGAATAGGTGACTTCGTCGGCTTCAATACGGATTTTGGTGCGTTCGACTCTATTTACACCTTGGGTGAATTGGTCAACGCTGATATCCTTGAAGGTGTTGTTTGTAAGTTTGTTTAGGATGGGGAGAAAATAGCTGATGAATTCTGGAGATCGACCGACTACGTTTTCGATGAATCGTGATTGGGATTCGTGTATCCCATAACTGGCTGCATCACCCCATGGTTGAAATTTGGCGTTGGGATGAAAATTTTGTTCATAGAGGGCATGTCCGCCTTCATGAAGAACCGAGTATATTGAGGATGTAAAGTTATCTTCATGGTAATGAGTAGTTATACGCACATCATCGAAATATCCAGCAGTGAAGGGATGTTCGGTTTCATCAATACGACCTCCAGCCTGCTTTGTTGTGGTGTCATATTGGATGAAGTCCGTAAGAGCTATGCTAATTTTTTGTTGGATATCAATTGGCACTTTTCGTCTGAGGAATTTGAAATCCTTTCCTTTCATCGCTGCTGTGTATTTATCAACTAAGGGAATGAGGCTGTTGCGAAGATTGGTAAAGACTGTTGAAATAGTTTCTTGTGTCATTTTGGGTTCGAATAAGTCGATGAGAGCATCATAGATGGTAGGGGTTTTTCGAACCTCCATGAGGATTTCTCCCCGTTGTCTGACTAAATCTACCATTTTCGAAAGTTCAGGTTCAAAGAGTTTCCAATCGTTTTTTGCTTTTGCTTGCTTCCAGACATTCACGGCCAACGTAGCCTGTTTAGCTAACGCCGCAACGAGTTCTTCTGGAAGTTTTGTCATTGCATCATATTCACGACGGAAGAGGTAGATGTTTCGTTGCTGAACCTCATCCAGGTTACTGAATACAGCTTTGCTCTCAGCCTTGTCCAATAGTTTACCAATTGCTGGGTTTGTCGCCATGCGATGTTGTAATTGACCTAGCAGCGCCATCTGTTCTCCCCTTTGGGGAAATGCTTTGGGAGGAATGTAAGTTTCGGTATCCCAGGACATAATCGTAATAATCGATTGTGTTAAGGCGATTTCCCGATATTTTGCCATAAGCTCGTCATAGACCGCCATAAACGTGTGTTGGGTTAGCCTGCTTTAAAAGAAAGACGGATAGTGGAAAATCTACCTTCTTTCGCATCAATCCAGCATTATCCGTACAACCACTGTCTTTAAGGCAGTTATGGTCTGCAAAGCTAGCCTCCACCACACGGTTGGGGTGTGAACATCTTATGGGTGATATTTCACATATTTTGAAATC
>JABXGY010000051.1 GCA_016550395.1 archaeon
AAAAATTCGTTAAGTGAATTGGCTCGTACCATTTTCAAAACAAAAGACTCAAGATTCAAATTTGCAATGATTTGTTGGTCCATTGGTACACTCGCTTATTCAATCGTGATAGTTACCTCTGAAGCTGTACCACAAATTATTGGATGGTTAGGAATTGTTGCCAGCATTCTCGTTGGCTTCAGTACTGGGATAAAACTTGCAAAACTTACCGCAAAAGATTTTACAGCTATCGGTGGTCTCTCGGCAATTCTATTTGAAGTAATCATTGGAGGATGGCTATTATTTTCTCCCCTCATCTAAAAAAAGATGATTATATATGAAAATGAAAACGCGCGCGCACGTGCGCGTTAAAATTTAACCCAACCAACCAACGATGCATGCATGCAAACAACCGTATCCCAGATTTGGCATATAAATACAAGGTAAAGAAAGGATATAGTGGAATAGGAAGGAAGGTGCTGTAAGAAACGACTATGGATATCTGTGATCGAAATCGAGTATACACTCTAATAATACGAGGGTATGAAATGTACGAAAAGTTATCCCCCATTAATGAATTGGATGCATACATGTGGCTGTGGTATAACAGTCACACAATAATAAATAGAAGAAACTCCAAAGATGCGTGCATGTTATAGATTTAGAATGAAGAGGAAAATTATGATGGTGGAAACTGAGTCAGAAAATGATTCCGAGGTCTGGAAAAAATTCTTGAGAAAGCATTGGAACATGGTTGCTCTATTTGTGGTGGCAGTTATTTTGGCATCGGCTGGTGCAATTTATGTCTTTTTGTGGTTCGTAGGTGATGCTCAATCAACAGGTATGGTGCCAGCGACTTTAGGTCTATGGACAATGGGAAATCTAGTGAGCTTTATTTTACATGCAATTTTCTGGGAACTCCTCTTAATCGGAGTTCCTGTAGTTTTGGCGGCAGTGGCAGGTTGGCTATGGTGGAGAAGATTACCTAGCGAGGAAAAGAAAGAATATCATTTCTTTGGCAAGCGTTCGCGCACGACAAGCGGGGGAGGAGGAATATCGCTATTGTTTTTTGTTGCGTTTTGCATCAAGGTTCTCATTGATGGAAACTGGAATGTCGCTTTTGCTACTTGGACATTTGATTATGTCGTGTATTCTATGCTTTGGATACTAGTCTGGATTCTAGTCATCTTCGGGATTCCTATAGCTATAGGAATCATCTGGTGGATACGCCACGAGATGAAAAAGAAAACCTAGAATCTTTCCCACCTGCTTTCTACCCTTCGCCGAGATAGAAAAGGGCATTCATGATTAGTGTCTGTGTGCGCTCGCACAGGGTATCAAAAAGTTATTCTAAAGAAGTAACTAGGTCAGTTTTCTAATACACATGCATAGACTTCATAGAGGGGCCGAAGGGACAACTGGGATCGGCTGCCAACCAGTCGCCATTAATTACATAGGCCGTGTATCGGCATCCACCGCATATCAAGTTAAAGGAGCAACTGCCACATGCACCCTTAAGTTCGTCCCTTCGGCGAATATAATTGAGCAACTCGTTGTTTACCCATAGATCCTCCAAATCCTCTTTAAGCAGGTTACCAAGCTTAATAGGTGCTGGCACGCAAGGGATTAGATCGCCACTCGCAGTCAGCCCCGCGTAGGTAATTCCAGCGGAACAACCCCCAAAGCCAGACGCATACTTCCTCACAATTTCCGAGATATCATCACCAAACTTATCTTGCCACATTCTACTATAGCCTGAAAGAGCTTCATTGACAGTGAAAACCTGACCGCCTGATCTTTCAAGTCCTAACCTGCCATAGTAGGTCATCCCTCTCGAGTAGCACTGAATACCCTCGCCTCGTAGGACGCTGTCGTAAAACTTCTTATAGATGTATTCTAAAGCGTTGATTTTTTGATCATTTGTGACATCGAGATTAATCACCTCTTTACCTCTCCCCGCGGGGATGAGCCTGTTCAAGTAGAACCTGGTGACACCAAGTTTCTCGGCCAATTCAACGGTATCTCGGAGTTCTTCAACATTCTTTGAGTGCAACGTCATTGTCGCGCATATCTCATCAAATCCTACGTCGACACAGTTCTTGATGCCTTGAATAGTGGCTTCAAAAGAGCCTGGTGAATTCCTCAGAAAGTCATGAGTTTCAGCCTTAAAGCCATCTAGTCCGATTTCAACTCGTTTCACCCCTGACCTCTTCAATTTTTCGACAGTTCGCTTAGTCATTAATGTCCCATTCGAGGCGATTGTGCAGAGGAGGCCAGCTTCATCTGCCCGCTTTATAGCATCGTAGACATCTGAACGAACTAAAGGTTCGCCACCTGAGAAAGTGAGGATGGAGATTCCAGCT
>JABXGY010000052.1 GCA_016550395.1 archaeon
AACTTGGCCCAGGCTTAGTTGGCTCCATTTTTGATGGCATTCAACGACCACTGCCCAGTATCAAAAACCAAGTCGGAGATTTCATTACACGAGGTATTACTGCACCACCGCTCCCAGAGGAGAAACCGTGGACATTTAAGCCCACTATTGAAAAGGGCGCAACAGTCACAGCTGGTGATGTGATAGGAACAGTACAAGAAACGAGTGTATTTCTTCACCGCATCCTTGTGCCGCCAGGGATTGAAGGGAAAGTCACGCAGATAGTCAATATCGGTGATTACACTATCAAGGACATCATTGCACAGATTCAAACCCCTTCGGGTAAAAGCGACATTAAACTAACCCAGCGTTGGCCCGTACGGATTGGTCGACCCTATAAATCAAAAATTGGCACGGAAGTACCGTTATACACAGGCCAACGGGTCATTGATACCTTCTTCCCAGTTGCTAAAGGTGGCACTGGAGCTATTCCTGGGGGATTTGGAACCGGTAAAACGGTTACTCTTCATCAATTAGCGAAATGGGCTGATGCTGACATCATCGTCTATGTTGGTTGTGGAGAGAGAGGAAATGAAATGACAGAAGTCCTTGAGGACTTTCCTAAACTAAAGGACCCTAAAAGCGGAAAATCGCTAATGGAAAGAACAATTCTTGTTGCTAATACAAGTAATATGCCAGTTGCGGCTCGAGAAGCCTCAATATACACTGGAATTACCTTAGCAGAATATTTCAGAGACCAAGGATATGATGTTGCTCTAATGGCGGATAGTACTTCCCGCTGGGCTGAAGCCCTACGCGAAATCTCTGGTCGATTAGAGGAAATGCCAGGTGAAGAAGGGTACCCAGCGTATCTTGGAAGTCGATTAGCAGAATTTTATGAACGCGCAGGCCGTGTTGAAACACTTGGGTCTGAAACGCGATTAGGAAGTGTAACAGTTACAGGAGCCGTCTCCCCTGCAGGTGGCGACTTTTCTGAACCAGTTACTCAATCAACATTAAGAATCACGAAGGTCTTTTGGGCGCTCGATAAGGATATGGCTTCGAGACGGTTCTTCCCAGCTATTAACTATCTGCAAAGCTATTCATTATACAAAGACGAATTAGCAAGATGGTACCAAAGCAAGATGGGTAATGATTGGCCCGAAATTACTGAAGAAGCACTATCAATTCTTCAACGTGACAAGGAACTCCGTGAAATCGTTCAACTAGTCGGTCCAGATGCTTTACCTGAACGTGAACGTGCGATTTTAGAGGCTGCACGTATGGTTAAGGAAGACTACCTAATGCAATCAGCACTCCATCCCATTGATACTTATTGTCCTAAGACCAAAAGCTATTGGATGCTAAAGATTATCATGGACTTCTGGAACCGTATGAGGCAAGCAATTGATGAGGGAACTGCACTCCGTCGGATTATCGCACTCCCCGTAGTTGGAAAAATTGCACGTATGAAAGTTCAACCTCACGAAAATCCTGATGCAATGTTGAAATACTTCCAAGACCTCGAAAAGGAGATTAACAACGAATTTATTTCCATTGAAGCGAATTAGTTACATAATCAGTATCAGGATAATGTACTTGATAACTAGCCTCCCCGTCAGGGAAAAGGCGTATTCCAATGATCGATGAAACCCGAAAAGCTATCCAATGGGGGAGAAGTAAAACCCTGGTAGTGAGTTTACCTCGTCGCTGGATTAAGAAATATGCTATTGAACCTGACTCTCAACTTCGCATTCAAGAAGAAACTGAAGGTTCTCTACGAATCACTCCCTTACAAATTTCTGAAATTCCTTCTGAAAAAATGGCTACAATTCGTCTCCTAGAACAGGACGAAACCACTCTTACAACGATTCTAGAAACATATTACATCGTAGGTTATGATCAACTAACAATTGAAAGTAGTCGCCGATTCAATGAACCCGTTCGAAAGATTTTGAATAAGATTGTAAACCAGCTTCCTGGATACGAAATATTAGAAACCACAGACAGGAGAATCGTTATCAAGGGAGTAAGTGCCATTCGCGGACAAGACATCATGGAATTTGTCAAGATGAGTAGCCGAACTACAATTGAATTAATTGAAAAACTCATCACAGGACTACAAGCCGGTCCCGATCTAACGGAACAGGTGGCAAATGAATTGATTGAGGATAGTTGGCGCCAACGCGGGAATTATCTTCGAGCTCAACGTGCGTTAAGAAAAGCTATGAGTGTTCGTCCACAAGGCTTGAAATTAGACACTGCGGATATCTTTGATACTGCGTATTTTGTACTCCAATTAAGTAACATTCACGAAAATACTCAGCACATCG
>JABXGY010000361.1 GCA_016550395.1 archaeon
CACTATTGAACTCCAAAAACCCAAATCCTTTCTAGGAATTTGTGGGTTGAATAAAGTGAATGCAATTCATCGAAGTGCTGAATTAGGCATATCTATTCATAATAAAGAACAGTGGAATAAGGGTCTGGGAACCGAGGCAATTCATCTCCTAGTCGATTTTGGTTTTGACGTTCTGAACTTACATAGAATCTATCTTACGTGTTATGAATACAACTACCGTGGTAAACGAGTCTATGAAAAGATAGGTTTCAAAGAAACAGGTCGTCAACGTGAAGCTATTCAACGATTTGGCCAATTTTATGATCTAAACATCATGGATCTGTTAGTTGATGAATATCGGTTAATGAACAAATAATTTCTTCATCTGTTCATTTCGTAAGTTCCGTTAAGTGCCATGACTGTGTCAAGAATATGTTGAAACCGTGTCGGATTATGCATCGGTTTACGAAGCATTTTCACACAGAATGTGGACTGTTCTTCAGTGATACCTGATTTGCTGAATAGCTGGAGTGCATATTTTGAGAAGTCACGAACGAGGAAATCAAATATTTGGTCAATGGTTTCCTCATCAAGTCCGTAGATTTTCGCGTTTTCTAGTATAAGCTGTCCATACAGAATGAGAGCAAAAAGTTCAGTAAGCGCCATGGCGAAATCAGTATCACGTTGTTGGTCCGCATTCGGGCTTGCCCTAGCTAACAATTCTTTGAATATACTAATTTGTTCATGGAAAATGTTCACATTGGGTGATTCATATTCCTTAAAAACGGTATTGTAATCATGGAATTGGATTTTTCCAAGACCTCGAGCAGGACCTTGTTCAAAGAGGAAGGCATCATGCTCTGAGTTGTCTAGACGTGAAACTTCAAGGTACTCTGTTGGATTGAAAAAGTAGTTGAGAATGAATTTAGCAACGAGAGCTAAATTGACATGAACAGTGCCTTCGAGTTTGGGGAGTGCACGGATGTCACGGGCAGCCATTTCAAAGTATGTGTCTTTTTCAAAGCCCTTCGCTGCAATGATATCCCAGAGGAGATTGATAACTTCTTCTCCTTGTAAAGTGACTTTCATTTTCACCATTGTATTGTAGAGGATGTATCGACGATCGTTAGGAGATGCGATGCGCATGTAATCAACTGCACGAAGAGCAAAGAGTTTCATAGCGACAAGACGGCTATACGCGTCTACGAGCATTTGCTTGACGTGTGGAAAATCGGTTACCATCATACCATATAACTGTCGGTTAGCCGCATGGTTGATAGTTTCATAAAGAGCGTGAGTACAGATGCCAATGGATGCTACCCCTAGATTGTATTTACCCACGTTAACGGTATTGAGTGCTGAGTCCCAAGCGTCTTGCCCCTGTGATAAAATTTCGTTTTTAGTTATTTTGTAATCTTTGAGACCGAATTCAGCAACGAAGTTTTGGCTGTTACATACATTCTTCACAAGATCATAATTCTGATTGCGGTAGTCTGCGACAAAGAAGACATAGTCATTTGTATCTGCCATTTTTCCGAAGGTGGAGACCATGGGTGCCGTGTTAGCATTACCAATGTAATATTTAGATCCGTTGGCAAGAAAGCTCCCATCAGATTGTGGTGTAAGGGTCATTTCAGTGGAGTAAATATCTGCACCATGGGTTTTTTCGGAGAGACCAAAAGCGAATACTGCTCCATCTTTTAGATGCTGTGCTGCCTGTTTTTTGAGGTTCTCGTTCTTACTCATCCAAATGGGACCTAATCCTAAAATACTAACTTGCCAGGTATACCAATAGGCGAGGCCGTAGAAGCCTAGGATTTCATTAAAAGCAAAGTTACGCCACATGTCCC
>JABXGY010000362.1 GCA_016550395.1 archaeon
ATCCATTCCTTTCCGCTGAAGGCGGGATCAATGACAGTAACTACTTGACCTTTCCTCATCTTCACTTGTGGGGCTGCTCCATAGTCAGACTCAAAGTGTGTAGTTATCTCCGTGGGTTCGAGGTTTTTGCCATCCATTCGTCTAGGTGCAGTGCAGTGAGCAACGGTGACTTCACCCTTGTGAGGGAAGGTAGGGTCAACTAAGAAAACTGGTTTGCCTGAAATGCGTTGTAAAAGAATTCCCGCAGGTATCACGACGAAGTCTGACTCACAGAACGCTATGTATCCGGCGTCATTGAGTAGACTGATAGGTAAGCATGCCGTTGTTTCGGATATGGGTATAATAGTGGACATACATTGCCCAATGGTCAAGATATCGGCGTCGAATTTCTGCAGATATTCCTCAAGAACTGCTTTAAGAACAAAGGCATTGATAATGAAGTCCTTTTGTGTTGTTAGTTTGACTTGGTCATCAGAGAGATAGCTCTCTGCTTCATTCTTAGCGGTTTCAAGAGCCTTCTTGCTAGCATGCATCTCCTCGATTCTTTTCGCCAAATCCTGATATGTAACCACTTCCACGTGTAAGTCCCAGTTGTCCACCGCTCTCTGCACAGCCACCTCCCCGATCCCCCAACCTCCTGGAGCACCGATTGAAATTACTGTCTCACCTTTAGTAGATTTAAGCGCGGATAGAGCTCTCAGTCGCCAAAGCAGTTCATCATAGTCATCTACTACTACATCTTCAACGCTGACAGGTTGAACGATTTCATCAAAGGTGTTCTTCCGCAAGAACCTTGGATGCAAAATCTCATACCAAAGATAGAGTGGACCCGAGGTCTTCCTCAAGAAAAATAGAAGTGGTTTTCCGATAGATACTAGCAATTCTAGAGGGTCTTTTGTAGCTGGCTCTTGTGCACCTGCCGCATAAACCAGAAGCACATCGGCTTTGACATCGAGAGTTCGTATTTCTTCCACAGAGCATGTTATGGTTAGCGATTGAAAGCTAAGAGGAAAGCTTGCTCTTTTCTCTAGTTCTTTCAGTTCCTCTTTGATTCTCTCCGCTTCTTTATTGGCATCGGCTTCAGATTGGATCCCACCCCAAGGCCTCCAGCTGACCTTTTCCATTCTCTTGTATTCTCCATAAAGAAGGATCGGTTTTACTTCAAGGGGTCTCATTCTTTTCACCACTACCAGTCCTATGACGGCGCTTTAAAAAAGGGGTGGGAGCGGCTTTAACCTTCTTCTGCTAGCCGCTCAGGTTTCTGTTCGGGTTTAAAGGTGGGGTCTAAATTAATGAAGAGGAGGAAGATAATTGAAATGATCAGTGTGGGAGTGAAGATGGGACCAAACCAGAGATAACCGAGGATTTCTGTTCCGGTTAGTATTACTGATAGATCCATGACATAGCCCAGTAACAGCGAGGAAAACGCCTGAAACACATTCAACGGAACACCAAGGAAGCCCGTGTACATCCCAGACCGAGACTCACCGGATTCAAGCTCATCAACGTGGGCAATGTCTGCAGGGACAACATAGCTCATGATATAGTAGTTAGCCATACATGCTGCCAGTGGAACTAAGTATACTATGCCTTTTAACACCGGTGATATCGGGATAGCACCAATCCAGATTGTGAGTGGTAAAATTAAAGCGAGAATCAACATGGCAATAATCATCGAACGTCTTTTTCCAATCCGTTTGATCAATGCTGCCCAAACATAAAGGAAGGCCATTAATGAAATGAGGAGGCTTAAGGCTACAGCGATTAATTCCGCCACATCGATTAGTCCTATTACGTTTTCTATAAATCCCACGAGATTTGCTGTAATTGCTACAAAAGTGAAGGAGAGGAACCCAACTGTCATTAACCATCCCACGTAATTACGATTACGTAGAATTATCGAAGTCTCCCGCTTGATACTACGTTTTGGAATGATTATATCTGGTTTTTCTCGAATGAAGGCAATGGATGGAAGGTAAAACAATATCTCGATTCCTGCGAAGGAAAAGACAATGATGAGCATTAGCATAGTGGGTGCGCCTGCAGCAAAAAAGAGAGGTGTGGATGCGAGGAGGCCAATTACGCCTCCAATTCCATTGGCAATCCAATTGGAGGTGTTTTGCATACTAGAAACAACAGGGCGCTCATCCTCATCGGTGATTTCTGGTAGCCATGCTTGAAAGGCAGTCAAAAGGAATGCATAGAAGAATTTGAATAAGCATAGAAAGGTCAAGTAGAATGCGAATAGGAGCCATTGAAACTCCGGAATAGGGGACCCAATAGGAATGAAAAAGTGAGGGATGAACAGAAATATTGCAGCTATTGCAAGCCCTGGTGCACCTATAATTACGAAGGGTTTGCGGCGTCCATATCTAGTCTGTAAACCATCGCTGTAGTACCCAGTCAACCAGTGTGTAATACCAATAACGAGATACCCAATGAACTGAACGAAACCGTTTAGCCACCAGCTGAGCAAAAAAACAGTGGAATAGATGTAGAAGCTAGTTAAGCCCACTAACGATAACAGGAAGGACGACCCAAATCGACCCATACCATAAGAGATCTTCTTATAGAAAGGAAGCATCATACTCGTCTCTGAAGAGTTGGTAGTAGACAATATACCGATAACTTGAATTTAAGCAATTATGCCGGGGGAAATACTAGCTCATTAAGCGTTTCTAAGATGCTTGTTGTGCCTACTTTTACCATCAACCATAGCAGCCTTTCATTGAAGGTTCCTGATGCGGGTAATTTGGAGTGGATAATTTAAGTACAGGCTCCCTTCATAGAAGCCTAGTCAAGGAAACCATCGACATCAGTCGGTGGAGGAATTGACCACTTGCAATATTGTCTAGGAGTTTAAATAGGCTCTGTCGAAGAGAACCATTAGCCAGACCCACCAGCAGGGGGCATCTTCCCTCTGCCTTCCGTGCATGGCTGTGGCTCAATGACGTAGATCGCATTGAACCCGGGGTGCCGTCAACCACCCAGACGTACCGCATCCCGTAACAGGCTGCGACGTACAAGCCACCGATTTCAATCGGTGGAAGTTGATGTTCAGAGAAATGTGGAAGTTAGTTGGGGCGCTTTTTAGTATCGGGTGGTATAGCTGGCAAGGTGTATCATTGGAAACAACTAGTGCTGTAAACTGAAGTTCTGATAAACTGCGTATAACACTAAAAAAGGGCATACAAAATAAAAAATTCCAGATTATGAAATTATAAGGGATAGTAGAGAGATGCTTCATAGAGGTGAATCGGATGCCCTTGGCACATATTGGTGATGTTCAACTTTACTACGAAATTGATGGGGAAGGCGCGGATCTCTTACTCATTCATGGTTGGAATAGCTTTCTGCCGATGTGGGCATATGTTCAACCACATATGCAACAACATTTCCGC
>JABXGY010000363.1 GCA_016550395.1 archaeon
GGAGAGTACTTCTTAGCTCGCTGGCATACAGCATCAGTTGCTGCAAGGATTACAGGTTGATCTCTTTGTTTAACGAGAAAGAATTCATCAACCGTAAGAAACCTTGACATGAAATAAAGATCGGGATTATGGATGCTTTTGCCCACAAGAAACAAGGCATCGACTGCATACTCAGCCATTAATCCATTCAGATCCTCTAGCATTATAAACCAACTCTGAGTATTCGATAGAACCTTCGAGGATTTTGAAGTGTACTTAATCTCACCTTAAAGCTTCTCATGATTTTATGTTGGGCTTAAACCTTTCAGTTCCATATTGATTACTATATCGTGCTTGCATAATACCTAAGTACTCATGGTACTGCGGGAAGTGACCAGAATTTTGGTCACAAAGTCACAGATAGCATATGTGCGCTGACCAGATGAAAGCTTCTTAGTGATAGACTATGCCTGATGATACTACAAATGTTGAAACATCTAATGATGAATCCAGAACTTCCGTTGAATCAGCTAAAGAAACTTTAACACCAACACCGGATATCCCATCAACAGAGAAGCCCTCTGGTTCTGGACACGGATTTTTATCTTCAGTAAAAGTAGTATTGACGTATCAAAGCTATTCAGTTTATCTGGTAACATCCTGGATTCTGGGAGTTTTTGGTATCATCATGCAAAGTTACCTTATGCTTTTCTTACGTGATTATCTCCTCTTTTATATTCCCAGTGTTGATTTCGTATACATCACAATAGGTATCCTCCTAGTAGTTTACATGGCTACCGAATTAGTAGCCCGATTCTTTGGTGGCTATGTCGGTGATAATTACAATCGTAAAAAGCTCTCTGTTCTAACGATGCTCTTTGGCGGAATTGGTATGCTTGTACTAGCCTTCAGTACCGGAATTCCTTTGTTATTAATTGGATCTCTGATAATGGCAGGCACCGCGCTCTTTGCAAGTGGTTCAACATCTTATATCTATGAACAAATTCCCCCAGAACATAGCGGATTAGCCATGGGCATTTTCCAAACCAGTTCAGGTTTTGGACTCATCGGGTTAGGACTAGTAACATGGTTACTGGAAATTGGTACACCCTTTGTTATAACAATTCAAATCGTTTTCCTTATTGGTGCAATCTGCTACATCATCGCCGCTATTATCCGAGCAGTCTTTCTTCGACCACCAAAGCCCATTAATCGAATTAACCGAGAGAAGAACGCACCACGAGAATTCATCAAACAAAATTCTAATGCCTTAAAGCTACTTTACCTCATTCTCCCCATATTTATGGCGGTCCTTATCTTGGATGCTTTTAGTGATGGATTTTACCGATTCGTCAGCATGTTCTATTTGAACGAAACCCTTGCATTCACGATTGGAGAAATTAGTATAATGCTAATTATTGTTCTAGCATTTTCTATTCCACTCTCAGTAACGGTTGGAGGATTTTTTGATCGTCGAGGAAGCCGTCGTGCCATCTTAGCAGTCTATAGTGTCATGCCAATCACATTGGTTCTCCTTATCCTCGCTCCCATCTTCCCTTATTGGTTGCCTATCCAAGTAGTTGAGCCACTAGTGGCGATGTATCCAATCCTTGAACCACTTGTTAGTACCGCATTCATTGCTATTGCTATGAAGCAAATCAATGATATCTTATGGTGGACCCTAATTCTAACCTATCTTCGAAAAGCCATACCTCGTTCTGAAACGGCGAAAATGCTCAGCATCTTCTTCATCATAGTCATGTTGGCGTTTGTCATTACACCAGTTCCCTCCGGAATACTCTATACCTATTATGGGGCCCTACCACTACTCGGTCTCACCCTTGGCATTAACCTCATCATCCTTGGCATACTAGTTTTTGGCAACATCGAGCCAAAACCCATACCAGAAGAATATCGGGACCTCTGAGTCTAAGAGATTTTTTTAATCAGATTTTGGTTCACGGACCAGAGGTAAAAGCAGTGCAGCGATGAAAGAGAGAAGAAGAGCTAGTCCGAATGTAAAGTTGGGACCAAAGAAGACCCATAAAAATCCGGCTATGAAACTGGCTGGTAAGGTAGCAAGTCCAATAAACATCTGAAACACGCCCAGAATGCTCGCACGAACTTCGAGAGGGGCTAGTTCGGAAACAAGAGAGCTTTGCATTGGAACCGTTGCACCAATGCTAATTCCATAGAAAACTAACGCAAAGAGTACCGTCAAGAAATTCGGAGTAAAAAGGAAAATAGCACACATACTACCAAAGAAGATAAAACCGATGAGGATTGTGGCTCTACGTCCAATTCGGTCACCAATTTTTCCAAGGGGAGCAGAAGCTAGGGCAGCTGTTAATGTGAAGACTAGATAGGCAACTGGAACTCCAAGAAAGGGATTGATTGTTGGTAGTACAAGAAAAGCTCCAGCGTATAAAGTCACAAGAGAATAGCTGAACGATGCAAGAGCAAAAACGACGCTCAAGGTGATGAATATTGCTAGACTACGATTTATGCTGTGAAGAGTGAAAACAGGTTTTTTGGTATCTTTCCGATAATCAGTGATTCTAAAAATAATAAGTATGGCCCCAATGAATGTGGGTATAGAAGCGGTGATGAAAAGAAATTGTAAACTGGTGAGAGGCAACCAGCCATAGACTGTAAATAGCCAGGGCATTACGAATGTGACAAAGGCAATGGTAATCAGAACGCCTAAAGTAGCACCAGCATGATCGAGAGTTCGAAGGATTCCGAAATTACGTCCGCGAGTTTCATGTGAGGAGACATCAGCAACCAAGGCATCACGAGGAGCCCCTCGGAGTTTACCAGCTCGGTCAAGAATCTTTGCGGGAATAAGCCATTGCCAGATGGGGGCTAGTCCATAAATTATCCGTGAACTTGCACCTGCCATATAACCAGACCAAATGAAAGGTTTACGTTTTTGAACCTTATCGGAAATGAATCCAGAGAAACCCTTTGAGACGTTCACTACAAAATCGCCAATGCCATCCACCAACCCTAAAATGAGGGGAGCCAATGTTTCCCCCACAAGAAGTGCCACAAACACTGGCCAGATAGAAAATATGATGTCACTACCCATATCGTTTAGAAATGAGGCAGTACCAAAGGTTTGTACGACACATCGTTCAGTTGAGGCGTCACAAAGAATGCCTTCATCTGCTTCTTGTTCTTCACTCACAATATTCGCCTACTAGTAATAATGTTTGAGACGAGTTGTATCGTTTTTCCCATTCTTAAATGAATAGTGATGTTGCATAAGTCTTCGAAAAAGTAGGATGACGGGCTATATCCACAAATTCGATTGTCTGAGCAATCTATGTTGCTTCTTGCCGATGGGTCTTGGAAGGAGAGCCGGTTGAGCACGATTCAGAGCAGCATTACCAATGAATGAGACATTCTCCAGGGAAACGGAAAGAATTAACCCAATATGGCTGGTATTAGCGAGATTAAGATAGTTCCCAAATACGCCTGCAATGAAAACATGATTCGAATCTTAAATCGCTAAATGGCAGTGTTCTTAGAGAAGTTTATAACCAGATTAAATAGCCGCTTTGGCAAGAAGTAATTGCTAGATATCATGTTCAGAAAGCCTTATCGAGGTTCAAATGTTATTTGGTTTCCTTTGATGAAGAAGGAAGCACACTTCGTTGTAGTTATGAGGTGTGGCTGAGCCTTTTTCATGTAAAGACCCTTCTTGGAGAAAAGGTTGTTTCAACAAGCTGTACAATCACAGCGATTGGACTTCCTTCTCAGATAAGGTGATATGAATGTGTTTTCTACAATAATTTGACCGCTGTAATTTTAAACCGTTGTACTTAAGAGAACATTGAAGATTATAAGGGGAAAGAACATACATTAGATGGTCTTTGTCCTTTGAGGTGATAAGAAGCTTGGCAGAACCTCCTCCATCTCCACCCGAACAACCACCAGCTCAGCCACCAGCGCAACCACCGGCTCAACCACCAGCTAAACCCCAAGAAAAGCCTTTAGCACCAGATCAATGTCCACGGTGCCGGAGCGAGTCGACTACAATTTTACGCAAAGTTCCTATTGCTTATGGTCACGAGGTCACTCGAAAATGTGACAAATGTGGAAACACGTGGACGTATAAATCAAAATTTGGCGCGGGTGCCTGGCCCTAAAAAACCCACATACACATCCTTGCTCCGTTTTAGTTCAATGTGATATGCCATACGACCATCAATTCAAGTAGCGGATTTCAAAGCTTTTGAAAACCGTTTTTATTGAAAGATCTGTTGTAAGAAGAGTTAAGCCTGAGCGAATCCGAAACATGAAGATTTGTCCACTAGAATAAGATAGTGTTTATCACCAGTTTTTGCAAATGGATTTGTAGCTGTGCACGTTCCAGTCTTGCGGTCATAGTTCTTACAGTTTAGACAAATCGATTTCATCGTCATTTCGTCTGGCATGATTTTCTGAGGAGCCATGGTTATCTAACCTCAATGTTTTTTCAGGAGAGTATTTCGAATTAGATAGGAGATAGCTAAAATCTTTTCCATCGCATTAATTTCTTATTTTTTAATGTTAATTAGAACCTATTGAGTGTTGATAATTAACTCAGGGAGGAAGATTCAATGTGTAAGAACCTGAAATCCTTTGAGAAACTAAATGAACAAATTCTTAGCCTAACAAAGAATATCGCTAGGGTGATAATTCAACGAAACGCTACGATGATGGTTGCTGAATCAGCTACCGGAGGACTTGTCCAGCATTTCTTGACAGAGATTCCAGGTAGCTCTAATTTCTTTTTAGGAGGAATTGTAGCCTATTCTAATGAACTTAAACGGATTTTATTACAGGTACCTGAAGCAGTAATTAATCGGTATGGCGCTGTTAGTGAAGAGACAGTGGCAGCTATGGCAAATGGAGTTAGGTTATGCGTTAATGCTGATTATGGTCTTGCCACATCAGGAATAGCCGGACCTTCTGGAGCTCGACCGAATAAACCTGTGGGATTAGTTTACATTGCAGTCTCCCATAAGGAATTTGAAACAATAACGGCAAATCATGTTTTCCCTGGAACGCGATCGGAGAATAAAATGCAATTCACAAAGGCAGCACTTGAACTATTTCTCCAAGCACTAAATCACCAGTGATAGATGTAGATGATGTAGCGATGGCGGAAGCCTCTTAAAGACCTGCTTCTCACGAGAATTGAGTTTAATGCCTCCATTTTCTTTCGGTTACCCGAATTACCTTGAGCCACCCGTCTTCCGACCCCCGAGTGAAGCAAACAGCTTAATTTTACAGGCCACGTTAGGATGTTCACATAATCGGTGTACCTTTTGTGGGAGTTACCGAACGAAACAATTCAAAGTTAAACCCTTCAACCAGTTTCGTGAAGAAGTTGAACAACTTGCCAGAAAATACAAACTTCGTCCCAACCGCATTTTTCTTGCCGATGGTGACGCCTTTGTCCTTACCTCAACTCAGTTACTTGAGATTCTCAATTTGTTATCCAAAGAATTCCCAGATGTAAAACGAATCAGTATCTATGCCAGTGGTACCAATGTTCAGAGAAAAACCGATGAGGAACTGAGTGATATTCGAAAAGCAGGTTTAGAACTCATTTATATGGGATTGGAATCCGGTGATGATGAGGTCCTTAAGCAGGTCAATAAGGGCATCACTAACGACGAACATATTAGCATGAGCCTTCGTCTTAAACAGGCA
>JABXGY010000364.1 GCA_016550395.1 archaeon
ACCAAACTATCCTCCCATGCAATGGCCGAAACCATAGATCCAACTTCTAATGCTTTCGATGTATCAGGATAATAATAGATTGTGAAATCACTCTGGCTCATCAACTGGTAAACATCGTCCACCAAAGAAATTACCTGATAGGAATGAATCTCATCATTGAGGGATTGGGCATCAATTTCTGCGAGTTCTTTGGGACTGAGGTTTTGTTTTTGTCCGGATTTTAGGTTTGTAAGAGTATAACGACCATTCCGTAGACCTGTAATCATGAATGGCTGTTGCATGTACTCAATTACATCCCGAATTTCAAAGGGGGGAAATCGCAAGGCATAGGTTTCCCGCGTTAGGGTCTTACCGTTGCGAGTCCGCCCCGCTACTTTACTGGAAACCTTGAGTAGTAATCCAAAGTGTGTAGCCAGATTTTTCGCAAGACTTCGACAAAACCTACCGGAAATACATTTGATGTCAAATCCCCCGCGCTTTTCTGCAAATTTTACGGTGGATTTTGGTAAATCTTGATCGTTTAGTCGGTCAGTGATAAATTCTGCAATTTGGTTCCCTTGAGCCGCTGAGAGCTTTCCTGATGCGGTTCGAATCTGAATGGTAGCTTCGAAATAACCGCCAGCAGTCTGTTTGCATTGACCACAAAGAACCGGTGTAATGGGGAGAGTGAGTTGTTGCTTTTCTCGATAGTTGAGAGTCTGGATTGTAGCAGTTACATCTACATCCACTTTCTTGGTTTTTGAGAGGGGAATTTCCTGGGCATCAGCGAGTTTCACTTCGAAAGTCGCAGGCTCACTAGGATCAAAGAGAGGATCAAGAATGTCACAAACCATATTATACACGTGGTCAGCATCCGGAACGGATCCTTGGTGTATCCATCGACCACTTGTATAGTAGGCGTTGCAGCGCGGACACACCTTAGCTTCAGGAGGGCGACGAAGCACAATGAGCGGATGTTGCTCAAAATAGCATTGAGCGCAAAACCCTTTCACAAATGGTTGGGTTTTTGTCTGGTCTTTTCCACATTTTGGGCAGCTACGGGTCATGGTAGTTCATTTCGTTACAACTACTTGCGCATGGGGGACATTTTGAATGCGAATCACACCACGTTCATGAATAAGTTGAGCCTTTAACGCTTCTTGCACAATACATTCGCCCACGATATTTGCAATAGTAGCTTGTTCTATTGCCGCTAACCCTTCCTCTACGGGGACAAGCTTGCCTTTGTAAAAGTTTTCACTGATATGGATACACTTGTCTCCTTCTTCAAAGGATTGTCCTAGAATATCTTGATCACAAATCGCAACGATGTATTCGCCCTCACGATGAATTCGATTCAAATAGACGCGCATAATCCTCCACACCGAGAATTTCTCTATAAGCCTCATTAACCCTTCAAAGGAGTACGTCCACCACAGGCACTACATACTAACATGAGAAGGCGATCTTCACGGCGAATTTCGGTATCTGGTCGTTGGCATACAGGACATACGACAAACTCATCGGTATATTTGGCTACAAGATCCTCTAATGCTCGAGAGGTGAATCGTCCGTTAAACATAGCTTGAGCGCCTTGAAGTTCTCCTGCAGTCGCAAGTTCATGTGCCAGAAATCGGATAAGATGCTTTGGGTCACGACGGAGTGTATCGGTAATATCCTTGAAATTACGAATTATCGTCCGAGAACCTTGGATGAAGGAATCGACCTCCGGTAGTTGAAATCGCGGCTGATCAAAGACTTCCGGAGGAATTTGATCACGTGCACGTTTTAGAAGAGCTTCGTAATCGTCGGTGTGAGGTGTAGTTGTAGTAGTTTTTGCCTTAGTCGGTTTAGGTTTGGTCATTGCTTTAGCTTTTGCACTGGATTTGGGCTTCGCTTTCGATTTAGTCTTTGGCGTTACTTTGGGTGCAGATTTAGCTTTCTTTGCTGGCTTCTTGGTAGTTTTTGGTGGCACGTGTTTTCGCCTCTCAATGTTGCACCCAATTCAAGGGATTGCTGCTTCATAAACCATCTGTTTTACGCACGCAAAGCTCAGCGGGTTATGAAAAATGCCTAGATACTTAGGTGCTTCAGGAGTAGTTGGGGTGAACCCACAGTTACACAAAAGGATTTGGTTTGATTTAGGATTTCTTGTAGCGATGAATTTCAGGTTCGTATACAAGCCCCTCACTAAGTAAATCAATCAGAACCTGCTCCACAATTTCCTCTTCTGCTCCTCCTGTCGCATCAAGGATTTGTTCGAACCGAGCACCGCCTTCAGAATCGTATTTTTCAATGGTCTGTATTACGAGTCGTCTTAGTTCTGGAGAGGGAACCAGTTCCTCCTCTTCTTCTATTCTTTGATCTAAGGTTGCTGTAGCATTATGCCATACGCCTGGTTCGAGATCCATTTGTTTTGAAGGCTGAGGAGCTTCTTCATTTGCTGCTAAATCGAGACTAGTGGTTTCGACTTGTCCCTCCAACATGTGGGGCGCTCTTCGTGAATTGGCTAGTTCCAGAAGTCGAACGGTTTCCCAATTTGGATCTTCTAATTTTCGGATGATTTCACCATTAATATAGGCTTCACCCTGAAAGCTGCGTACTCTACCAACCGCTAACACAAGGTCTCCTACGCGAATATCAGCGAGTTTTGAACTCTGTTCGTCCCACATCATAACACGAATTACACCAGTGCCATCATCCAGAGTGATGGCTGCAAACTTCTTTCCCCCCTGGTCTAATCGTTCCTGTGGCGTTGTATAGCGGTCAACGACCGTTGCAATGATGTTAACTCGACTAATTTGACCAAGATAGGTAGTGACTCCGACGACATTCCCTCGTTCATTGGCAATTAACTCGCCATCTTGAATATCTTGAATGGCTAACTTCGCGGCAGTGGAGCGCTTCATAAACATATCGAATCGAACCCTATTCTCTTACCTTCCTTGCTATATAATCTTCAAAAAGTTTCTTCAACGCGAACTTACTGCGAGATAAACACGAACCTGTGACAAAAACGATGATATTTACGTGGGAAATTCAACGGCTTCATCAGGTTGGCTAGGGTTTGGGAATGGTGAAGCATTAACAGAGATAAGGCAGCCTTCATCATGAAGTTGTTCAAGGGCATTAGCGATATCGAATTTCTTTTTGGCTCCATACTTTTCTACAGCTGCTACAAAAAGCTGTGGGAGGAAGAGATGCCCCTCTTTATTCGCAAGTTTTACAGCTAAAGCGTAGATCTTCCGTGAAAAACCTCGGGATGGTGGTTTTGCGCATTCATAGGCTAGAAGTAATTCGCCATGAAAGCTTGCTTCAACGATTTCTGAGGCGGGATCAAACATGTCGATACGCCCGTCAAACCTCTCTAATTCTGATCCAAATCGGGTTTCAAATTGAGTCGTGAAGCTAGCTAGTGATTCAGTAATTTCTTCACTAGGTGATGAGTCTAAAATCAGAACACTCACAATGTGGGTACCCTCACGGAGACTGAGATGTAAATCCTTGTAGTGAATGTCTCGTAGCTGCGATTCTCGGTCAACCTCCCCTGAGAGTTCGCTATAGAATGAATTGACAGCCGAAATAAATCCTGCTAGTAGCGTACTAGGCATCTCACCCCCAGCAAAATCATAGGTAAATATCGGCAACCCAGTTTTCGAATATGTAACAAAAAGAGCCCGCAAATCCATTAAGCCCATAATCCGTTGTGCCCACATCCCCCCACTCTTTTCTAACTTTCTTTGTCGGGCTAACTTCCTGGGACGAACACGTTTTACATAAATTACAGACCCAATGATGATAATAAGGACGATTAAAACAAGCAATGGCCAGTAGGCTAAAAGGAGTTCAGCCCACCACGGCAT
>JABXGY010000365.1 GCA_016550395.1 archaeon
AATACCTTGTATAATTCCATGCGAGTCACGTTCCATCCAAGACAACAAGAGCTCTTCGAGTAAATTGATTGCTCCGCCTGGGCATCCACATGAACGAAGGAGATTTACAAGGTTATGTTGGTATAGCCTTTCGAAAAATGATGCCACATCTGCTTTAATCGCGTGTGTATAATTTCCATCTTGGCAGTAAGTTGATATAGATGATTGAAAGTTTCCCCACGCAATGTGACTTGCTTCAAACATTTCGAAATCTGGGTCTGTATTCCGCAAAACTTGGCTAAATACTCTCTCACGGTCTAATTGGCTTTCTGCTATTGGAGCCACAAAATCTACTAAAGCTTGATATATTAATCTATCCCTCGGAACAAGAATAGAACCCGGTCTTGTTAATCCACTTGGCTTGGGGACCTCGATATTTATCGGTAACTCTGGCTCATAATTCCCACGGCGTAAGGTTACGCTAACATCATTCCACAAATCCAGGCCAACATTTGCATATACAGCTGAAAAATGGGGCGCTAGAATAAAATCGGAATTTACATCAGTAAGTATTCTCCCGAGAGCTAGCTCAGGATCAAGTTGTTCAAGGATTGTATTGTCTAAACCTGGCATAATTCATCCTCAATTATTTTTTGTCTGCGCCTAACGGCTTGCGTCCGCCTGGAAGCGCTTGTTAGGTTGCTTGGTTATTAGTCACATATTCTTCACGACATCGTTATTCATGGACGCTACCTGCTCACCATATGAGATGATGTCAAGAGCTCTAGCAAGCGACTTGAATTCTTTCTCACCCTCGAAGATAACAATACAGGCTTGCGAAAGGAGTGTCGATGCATGGTCTGGTGCTTCAAGGAGGTCTCCTACGATCACAGTCTCACCATTAGGGAGATTGAGTGATGCTTTTGATGTAGTCCGCAAAGCCGCCAAGCGCGAATCTGACACTCCCCGACTTCGAATCTTCTGAAAAGCCCAGTAGTAATCGGGCTTTTGCGCAAATCGTTTCCACTTTTTTTCCAGTATATCCTGGAGCCAATCTGATAATTGTGGCCCAAGTAAAGTAACCAAACGTACGGTTTGATACATATGACGTTGCCTATCATCTTTTAAACAATCCATTAGGATTTTTGCTATGTACCCTGGAGAACACCGTGTAAGCCAATACAAGTGGGGTGCGTAAATTCTATCCATTGCAGTGGAGGTTAGGAGATTAAGGCGTACTGCATCGGCATCAACATGCTGACGCTTAGCGCAGATCCTGTAGTAGACTTCTTCCCCAAGCATAAAGTGTTCTCGACCCTTAGAAATCAGCTCATTCGCTTCAAGAAGATTGTTGATCTCGTCAAAAATGCCATCGGAGAGCTCCTCATGAAGAAAAACGCCAGAAGCGTCATCCTTTGATCGTGTCAATCTAACTACTGGAGCACTAGGGTCATCTGTGGACCGAGCCACAGTTAACGTTGTCCCCCCAACACCGCCCTTGGACTTACCAACAACTGGTATCGGAACCGGCACTTCTTTTATCCGTGCGAGTAGTTTTAACCTAAGCTGATCAGTACGAATCTGTATTATTTTTTGGTACTGCGAGGGTGTCGCGAGATCTGATTTTGCACCGTGACGCGTGTAAACGGCATGTTTTCGCAGAATAGGTCGCCTTGATTGCCCCATACCGACTTCTATGGGTTTCGTAGTTACGTGAGGTACAAGTTGGCTGGGTGGCACATGAACCACCGCAAAGTTCTTCTTACTGAACTTGAATACTCCATAGTTGAGATTAGGGATGTCCGGAAAGATGCAACCATTAATCAGCTCTGTCAGTTTTGCGGGGTCACTGTGGTCCAGATCCACTTCAGTGAGTCCCTTCCATCTTCCCTTCTGATCAACACCAAGCAAAACGAACCCACCTTCAGTATTCGCAAATGAAATGCATGCTTTCACAAATCGATACTTGGCCTTAACAGTTGCGCTCGGTGACACTGGAACGTCAAGTTTCCATTCAAGATACCGGCTCTCCGCTGTTGCAGTCTTCAGGCGCTGTACCAATTGTTCCATATCGGAAAGAGGATCTTCTCGTCTTGCGAAAGCCCCAAGCGATGGGAGTCGTTTCTTATTCAACTTAATACTCCAAACAACCTAACGAGCAGTTCACTGGCGTTAGTCCATGTGAAACTGCTGGTTGGCTAAAGTTTAGATTTTATTTCCTCTACTCTTTCTTTCTCCCATTCCTCAAATCGTTCTTTAGTTGAAGTATCGGGATCATATAGCCATTCTTTTCTTTTTTGCTTCTCTAAATCTTCTTGAGTAATCGACCATAGTTCTTTTATTACCATCTTGAAACTTCGTTTTTTATCTAGCCCCCATTTCGCGAGTTCTTGTTTAGTCGGTTTTCTATAGTTGTACCCTTGCTTTTTTGCGTAGATAGCATTTTGTGGGAAAGAGCTAAGTCGTGGATCGATATCATCCACTGCGACTGTTCTCATATCCCAAGCATGTTTAATAGAAAAAAGCCATGTTATGAATATTGAGAGAGGAATCAAAAACAGGAAAAAAAGAAATAGCAAATATAAAATATTCTCTGCTGGTGCTAAAATGTCCGGCAAAGACTTGGATAGCCCTAAAAAAATCAACGCCAATATTCCAAAACACAAAAAGAATGAAGCGGATTGTTTTGACATACGTTTTGTCACGACGCCCTCTATTTTGAAAAAAATATCTTTCATGCCCCACCTCCGCCAGATGGTCCGCGATTAAAAAAGGGGGAAGCCGTTGCGGAGACGGCGTTCGGGAGCGACCCTATCCCCCCATGCTATGTTCAGCCGTTCTTATCGGCTGTAACTCTTTGGTTGGCTACGCTATGTTTAGTCGGAGCCAACCAGTGATTATATAGTTTTCTGGATAACACCCAGAAACAGATGCACTTGACTCAGAGGATGAGACACTTTCCACGATTTTCTAACTGGATAACACACCAAATATGCGTGTTATCCGGTTTCTTCGGCTGCTCTTCGACTGCCTCAGTCCCACACCTTCAGTGCGGATTCCAGGCCTCGACTGTAACCAATTGTTGGGATCAGTCGGCATGGAACCCGATCCGTCTTGTCTTCGGTGGCGGCTTCGTGTCCATCAGTTGCTTGATTGCTTCGACCAGAACCATGATTTTCTCGTCATGGTCACCTAGTTTTCTTTCCATCTGGGCGATTTTTTTCGCCAATTCTTTGTGCTCAGCGATCGCCTCGCGAAGCTGGACAAAAGCTCTGACGACAAAGACGCTGACTGCGATTGCCTTGGGCGAATTCAGTACACTCGCCACCATAATTGCACCGTGTTCAGTGAAGGCACGAGGATTGACTGGGGAGAACTTTAGTTTCTGGAGGTGGTCACAGTTTGTTACCACCTCCAGCTTTTCCTGCTTGGTAAGGCGGAACATGAAGTCGGGAGGGAAGCGAACAGCGTTGCGACGAATGGCCTGATTGAGAGCTTTGGTGGTAACGCCATAAGCTTCTGCAAGGTCAGCATCTATGATAACCTTTTCACCGCGAATCAGCAGGATTCGCTGCTGGATCTTGCCGACTTTGACTAACGCTTGTGCCTTCCTCATCACTTCCTTCTATGCACCACCGAGGTGGTCGCAGATTGTGACCACCTTGTAAATCCCTCTTAGTACTCCAACGACTCGATATAGCGCGCTCATGGTAATCAATGAACGTTAGCCTGAAATGTGAACTGGCTGACGTGGTGAGTCGATTTAACCTGGTTATTCAAACTCAAGACAAATGTCAAGGAAAATCAGCATGTTTGTCAAAACCCAAGGAGAGGTCTCAAATTCTCGTCTAGGACTCAGGAGCCTAAACAAAGAGAGAATTACTGTAGAATGATCTTCTTGAAGCTTGATACATGATCTGCTCAGAGTTGTCTATCAGGGAAACCCTTATATAAGGCTGCCCCAGTGAAATATGCTTCGCTTGCCATTACATGGATTTCACGGGGTGAAAAGACTGCCCCGGTGAAATACGCTTTGCTTACCATTACATAGATTTCACGGGGTAAAAAGGGGAAAGAAGATGAAAGGCTGCCCGCCCTCCCGCCAGAAGAACGGCGGGTAAAAAACACGGCGGGTTCACCCCGTTAGACACTGCATGTCTAACGGGGTAAAAAGGCTGCCCCAGTGAAATACGCTTCGCTTGCCAATGTAAAAGGGAAAGGGACTGCTAAGTCATTTGCTGATCTTGATTTTCGCCCGATCCAGGGCCCTCAGCCCCCTTGCCTCCCTCTCCCAGTATACGGTCAAAGGCGGTGAGTCCACCCATGGCACCAAGTCCCATAGTCTCCACGGCTGTGCTGGGGACAATGATCATCGAGCCCTTTTGCTTCAGGCCTTCGAAGACCATGTTCATGGCCCGAAGGTGAAGCGCCGCTGGATTTCCTTTGTAATATTCCGATGCGTCGGCAAATTTTGCGGCGATTTCGGTTTCCGCATTACTCAGAATGATGCGCGACTGGCGCTCACGCTCGGCCTGGGCCTGCCGGCTCATGGCATCCTCGAGGGCCTTGGGAATGATGATGTCCCTG
>JABXGY010000366.1 GCA_016550395.1 archaeon
CATGTCGTATCATCGCTCCGATACACAAGAAGTTAGCAACTCTTCAAAATTCTTTGGATATTCTTAGAACTGTAATGCATCATCAGTTGAAAAGTACCTTAGATTTGCACCCGACTAATCTTACTTCAATGAATAGTTAGGTGGGGCTCTAGAATAGTACATTAACATTCCTTGCCGATGACACAAGAGTTTAAATTTAGGCTTAAAATTAGAGGGCTTGGAGTAGAGTAATGGTGAAGTGCGCTATTCATCCCCAGCGAGATGCGATTGCGATTTGCCGCATTTGTGGTGTTGGGCTTTGTGCTGACTGTCATCAGAAAATTGGTGGTATCAGCTATTGTTTGTCTTGTATTGATGAGGGTCGTTATCGCCCTCCTGGAAAAACTATTGCTCCAACTCCTAGTCCTCCTCAAGCTTCGCAAGGCTTTTTCACACCCAATATGCGATATACCTTTCTCATCGGCATTATTGCTATGGCTTTACTGTCTCTGGGATTCTATCTGCTCTTTTATAGTCCGCTGTATTCAATTACAATTTATGATCCAATAAATATAATCCGAACCATTGCAATGCTATTGATCACTATTAGTATCACACTGTGTGCTATTCCTTTCTATAGCTATTGGCGTGCATTTAATTCAAAACTTGCCCTCGGCGTTGCTCTCTTTTCTTTCTGTTTCAGTTGGCCTTATCCCATCTCTAATCTTCTGCTCTATACCGGGCTGGTATATTACCCTGGATCTTACCCTTGGGAATTCACTCCGGGTCCTTTGTCAATCATCTACGCAATCCTAGGGTTAATTGGCTATACATTACTAGGAATTACGTTCATTCTCTGGTCTGTGGTCCTCGTAAAGAATCGGCACTATCTGCAATCACAAAATCTTGTTCTTGCTGCTAGTATTTTCTTTGTTATGCTAGGTCATCTCATACTAATTCAGGTTCCCTTTCTTGTTCCGTATTCCATGAACCCATACTTCTACATGGGTTACTCGACATATGCTGAATTCTTCATGATGTTTGTTGCTGAAGCTGCAGCGGTTCTCACAGTCATATGTTTCTATCATCTACGAAAACAAGTGCAAATGGTAATTATATCAAAAATTCCAACAACTCCTTCTTAATACCCATAAAGCTGGTGTTCGCATGCAAATTCATGTAGTACCCACCTCCTTCATTTCAGAAGGTAAAACCATCCGGGGACATTTTGTAATACCATGTGGGCCTGGTCCCTTTCCGGGAGTCTGTAAATACCATGGACTCCCGGGATCCTCAGATCAGGTAGGTGGCATAGCCTCTAGATTGGCAGAGGCAGGGTTTGCTGTACTCACTTTCAACTTCCGCGGTTTTCGAACCAGTGAAGGTCGATTCAGCCTTGCAGGAGAAGTCAAAGATGCACAAACCGCAATCACACATCTACGTGAATCAAAGTATATCACAGATGACTGGATTGGTGTGTTTGGACCAAGTTTTGGTGGAGCCATTGCAGTGTTAACTGCCAGCAGGGATCCAAGGATAAGTGCAGTGTGTTTACGGGCTCCAGTCTATGATACACTAGAATTCGTGCAGTCACCAATTTTTGACGCAGGAGTACAAGACTTGCTTCGAACCGCTCCCAACGAAATGCATGGATTCACCGACCCTCAAGAACGCAAGAGAGTAATCGAACAACTGATCCATGAGTCAAAAACACTTAATCCGATGAACGAAATCGCGAAAATCGCGCCTCGTCCACTTTTCATTATCACCGGTGACAAGGATCGAGGAATCCCTGTCGAAGGCGTTCGCCGCCTCTTTGCTAAAGCCCGGGAGCCAAAGGAATTGGTTATTATAAAAGGTGCAAACCATAATCTTTCCAACCCTCTCGCGTATGAACAGACCATCGACGCGATCATCGCCTGGTTCAAACGCCAAGTCCAATTATCAGTCCTGTGAATGAATTAGTACTAGGATAAAACCTACCCATTCCTTTCATTTTTTGACAACTCCCCTTATTCACTGGTTTATTTTCGAACCCCTAAGTTTACGGAAGTTTTTAGGGATGAACTTACCGCCTTTCCTGGGTGATTGACATGATTCACTGCCCACACTGCGAAAGGAAACTAC
>JABXGY010000367.1 GCA_016550395.1 archaeon
CCGTGGAGTTCGTCACTGGGGACAACCTTGTTCACCAGGCCCATTTCGAATGCTTCATCAGCAAGGACATCCCGGCCTGTCAGAACGATTTCTTTTGCTCTGCCTATGCCAACGACACGTGGTAACCTTTGGGTTCCACCCCATCCAGGAATGAGACCAAGTTTCACTTCGGGATTGCTGAACTTCGCTTCCTTTGAAGCTATGCGAAGATCGCAGGCTAGACTCATTTCTAATCCACCGCCCATACAGAGGCCATGAATTTCAGCGATAAGAGGTTTAGGAAAGCTTTCAATACGCCGGAAGAGTATTTGTCCGGATTCCATGAAATCTTTAGCCATTTTCCTATCTTGAGCCATTTGTGCTGCTGCTGTAAGATCAGCACCAACTGAGAAGGCTTTCTCGGAGGCGGATCGGATGATAACAGCACGAATGTTTTCATCTTTTTCGATTGCGTCCAGAACAGCGTTCATGTCTTTGATGAGTTCGGGTCCAATCGCGTTGAGTTTACCAGGACGGTTAAGGGTGATGACCCCGATTTGTTCAGATTCGGCGAGGAAGTGCCCTTCAACCGCGTAGGTAATTGTTTCATAATCTGCCATTTTCGTTTTTCCTCCTATTTGATTGGATTTTACTTGTATTCGTGAAATCCTTTACCTGATTTCATACCAAGTTCGCCTTTTTCCACTTTTTCCAACAGCAACTTTGGCGTTGAATAGCACTCACCAAAGCCTTCATGCAGAGTTTTAGCCGTAGCTGCAGCGATATCTAACCCAACAAAGTCAGCCAAGGTTAGTGGTCCCACTGGATGATTGGCTCCAAGTTGCATAGCCGTATCAATATCTTCTGCTGTGGCAAGACCCTCTTGGAGAATTCTGATAGCTTCACCCATTAAAGCACCAAGAACGCGGTTAACGATGAAACCTGGAGAATCTTTCACCTTCACTGGTGTTTTATCGAGCTTTTTGCTGAAAGCAATCGCTGTTTCAATTGTCTCTTCCGATGTTTTATCCCCCACTACAATCTCAACTAATTTCATCGTATATGGAGGATTGAAGAAATGTGTTCCAACCACTTTCTCAGGACGTTTAGTTACCGTAGCCATGTCAGAGACGCTGAGGCTTGAAGTGTTGGTAGCGAAGATAGTATCAGATCGGGCAACAGCGTCCATTTTTTTGAAAAGTTCTTTCTTTGCTCCCATGTCTTCGTAAATAGCTTCAACGATTAGATCGACATCTTTGACGGCTTCTTCAACGTCGAGGACTGGTTTGATACCCTCGACTAGCGCTTTAGCGCCTTTGAGATCAAGTTTGCCTTTGTCGACGCCGGTTTTGACCATGGATTTGATTTTGTTCATGCCGTTGGTGATGAATTCTTGTTTGATGTCGTTGAGGTTGACTTCGATGCCAAATCGGGCGGCTTGATAGGCGATTCCTGTACCCATTGCACCGGCACCGATGACGGCGATTCGTTTGATTTCCATTTTTTTCACCTTAATGGTATTCGATCTTGGAGTGTATGTTAAAGTGTGTATGCGGAACTTTGATGTTCTATTTTAATCCCACGAATAGTAAAAAATTGTCTTCTTGAGGAATTCAATATTAGACCAAAGAAAGAGAGAAGGTTAGAGGGTTTCTTGACTGCGGATGCGGCGGAGTTGAAGTTTGAGCTGAACAAATTTCCGGTCGTATTCAGCTTCCGTGATGGTTCCTGAACGGAGTGCTGATTCGAGCGAATTAAGTTCTTGAATGAGTTGAGCTTCATCTCCGGTGACGATTTTCTCCAATGGTTCAGTTGCTGAGTGTACTGGCTGAACAGGATCAATGGATACAGGAGTAAGCACTGTGGACCCAAGTAATTCTTCTGCGCCGGGTTTACTGCTAATTTGCGGAATCGTTTCAGCTGAGGCAAATATGGATGGTTCGAGCGATGTGGGTTCTTCTATTATTTCTGGAGTGCTTATTTGAGGTGATAACGGTTTCTTTGGTTTTGCTAGGATGAATTCGAGATCAGAGATGAGGGCTGGATTCAAGACGTATTTCTTCAGGACCCGTACTTTGGCATTTTCAGGTTCGGTGATCGTATGGCAGGAATGGCAGGTGAAGACCATTTGAGGTTTTTTGAAAAAGGAGTTACATTGTTGACATTGGTATCCGCGAAAAACCCGGAATTCAGAGGAATCCCCGTTTCGGGTTCCACATCGGTTGCAGTAGAGTTCTTGTTCGTTATCTAGTTTTACGCTAATAGTTCCACATGGGAGGTGTTCGAAGAGCTCAACTGGTTGAGCTGGAGTTTGACAGCCGGGACAGAGTATGTGAGGATGCAGATGTAATGAATCACATTGGGGACAAGCCAGTGATGAATCGCTGACTTCAGCAAGGAGTAATCCATAATCAGCGAGATGTTCGAGTAATTGTAATGCGGCTTCATCATCAAGTCCTGTGATTGAGGATGCGAGTGGATATGAATACCCAATCTTGGTGGTTGCGAGCTTAGGTACCAGCTCAGCACGTTGGCGTTGTAGTAAGGCTTGTATAAGCGTACGTGCTTCATCTTCTTGTAAAATCGCCAATTCTGACAAATCAGAGGGGGCTTTCCTCGTGACAAAACGGCTTAGTTCTTTGGTTATAATTTCCATCAGTTGTCTGCGAAATTCAATGGTGACAGCTTTAAATCCATTGGGTTCGCGGTGTAGATGTGCTAAAACGGGATCGACTTTCTCCTCAATATCTTTGAAAAATTGGTCATATCGAGTTTCAGGATCTCGGGCACCAACGGCGAGTACTTTCATGAGTACTCGTCCTCGCCGAATTAAGAGTTTGAAATTCCCCATGGCGATAGTGCTTAGTTTGCCTCCAGAGGTTTCTTGTGCAAAATCGTGGCTTGCTGCAATGAATCCTGAAAAGAGATCAGGATTGAAGGTAAATCCTGGTATGGTGACATGTGAGAGGAGTAATCCACTGTTTGCATCAATGAGCCAGATTCCATAAAGTACCACGGGCTCACACCTCGTACTCTGAATGCACTGCTTTCAAGATGAGTGTCTTTCAGTTCCCAGGGAATTAGAAGAATGCACCAGCCACAATTGATGCACCCTTCATCCTTTCAGTCTGTGCCAAATATCATTTTTAACAGTGTTCATCCCGCAAATATTGATACTTGAAAATAGAATTTCACGAAATAGGTCAAAATTGACATTTTCGACAGAAATTTGCTATACGAAGCCCAGATTTCACTGAGGAAATGGAGGAGCCACAATTGGGGCACGGTTCCCCGCCTTTTCCATGAACTTGGAGAAAATCACGGACCTCAAACTGAAGGGTATCTCCTATGCGGGCTGAAATAGTGGCAATAGCGTTTTGGAGTACAGACTTAGTCGCATTAAATAGAACCTCGATTTCTGCATCGGTAAGGCTTGAACGTTTACGAAACGGCATTATATGGGCAGAAAACAGGATTTCATCAGCATAAGCATTCCCTAAACCGGCAATAAATCGTTGATTAACCAGCACATGTTTAATTACAGCATTAAAGCCTTTAATGCGTTGACGAAATACATCTGGGGTTAATTGGGGATCGAGCGCATCAGGACCTTGTTCATTGTAATTCGGAATGAGTGCTGTTGATTCATCTTTTAGAAGCAAATAGATTTTACCCATGTTTCTAGCATCAAGGTACCGTAAATCCAAGCCATTTTCCAACTTGAACCGAAATCCCATTTTTTTCTGTTTAGGATCTGCAGGTGATTGAAGTCTAAGCCGACCGGCAAGCATGAAATTAATGTATAAGTCTGCAGCGGGTTCGAAGTGGAAAATGAGGAATTTACCATATCGCATATACTCTCGAATTGACAGCCCATTAAGTGTCGATTCAAAAATTTCTGCTGTGGGTCGACGCAAAAGAATAGGACTGCCCACTTCGACTTCTTCGATAGTTTGCCCTGAAAGGGTACGATTTAGAATATTTTTGGCGACTTCAAGGTCAGGAAGTTCTGGCACGACAGTTAGCTCGCGGATTTTTCTTGTACTTTTATTCTTATGTGGGTT
Organism: archaeon; assembly: GCA_016550395.1. Taxonomy (GTDB): domain Archaea; phylum Asgardarchaeota; class Hermodarchaeia; order Hermodarchaeales; family Hermodarchaeaceae; genus Hermodarchaeum. Next base: position 4,044 of record JABXGY010000367.1, read on the forward strand.
CCGCATCTGTATCCATTTCTGGAGGACCACCTTCTCGTTTTAACAAAAAGTAAGCAAGCAGAACAAAGATAATAGCAAAGACTCCAAAGAGACCTTCAACTACTATGACAGCAACTATGGGTGGGAGGAGAGGATAGAGAACGAATTGCAATAGTATGAGCGGAATGAAGTCAAAGAGAAAGTGGGTAAGGATAGCAACTATCGCAAATAGGTAGCGACGATGCCAAATGGCAAGGGCAACGAGTATGGTGGCAGAGACATGGAAAAGGATTGCAATATTTCGTTCAAAGGCACCGAAAATGAAATTTAGAATGAGCACAGGTTCGGGGGGAAGGGAGACAAACATAATTAGCAATTCGTAGAAAAACCCGTAAGCTAGCACAGAAAGTGCGTAAATCAAGAGTGCTTCGGATAATCCCCAGCCAAGCCCAAAACACAGTGCATGTTTTAGTGTTTTAATAAACTGTGGATACTTGTTAAGGAAGCCAAACTTGATCCCCTCCTCGAATAGCCCCGCCATAAATGCTCCAAGGAAAATCAGAATTGCTGCATATATGGCGTAAAATGATGGAGGAATAGTTAACCCCCAAAATTCCAAGACTAGAAGAACTGGAGTGCGGGCTAATAGGGCGATGAACCAAAATATTCCACCCAAAAGAGCTGAAACCCACATACTTCCTTTAAATTGTGCAATATAAAGAAAAATTAGAAAAGCTGGCAAAATGGCGATTAGACTTCCAGCAATTGCAGCTAAGATTAGAAAAATGCTCATTTATACACCTGAAACTAATAGACATCGCTTCGATAAATAGATACAAGTTTGTTCTGGTATTCAACCTTTTACTACTCTATGAAGTGGTGAAATTCTTAAAGGGAAGGTATTGCCTTTGCAGATACAGGTGTTCAAGGATGACCAACTATAAAGTCCGAGATCTTGGTTTAGCTGAACAGGGTCGTAAGAAAATCGATTGGGCTGAATCTCAAATGCCTGTTTTGATGCAACTTCGCCAGAAATATGCAAAATCACAACCTCTGAAAGGAATGCGTATTTCTGGTTGTCTGCATGTCACTAAAGAGACGGCTGTGTTAGTAGAAACCTTTGTTGCTGCAGGTGCCGAGGTATCCTGGTGTGGGTGCAACCCACTGTCGACGCAAGATGACGTCGCCGCGGCCTTGGCAGCAAGTGATATTTCCGTGTTTGCTTGGCACAATCTAAGCAAAGATGAGTATTATTGGTGCATCGATCAGACTCTTCGTATTGAACCGCAATTAACATTGGACGATGGCGCAGATTTGATTTTTACAGTTCATACGAAGCAACCCAAATTAGCAGAGAAGGTAATTGGGGCTGCCGAGGAAACCACAACTGGCGTGCATCGCCTTCGGGCCATGGCGGCTGATGGCAAACTCCTGTATCCTGTTATTGCTGTAAATGATTCAGTGACAAAATGGGAGATGGATAACATCCATGGAACGGGACAATCGGCTTTGGATGGGGTTTTGCGGGCGACGAATATTCTCTTTGCTGGCAGTACTGTTGTTGTTGCTGGATTCGGACATTGTGGACGTGGAATTGCTTTTCGAGCTCGCGGATTAGGTGCCGATGTAATCGTTACGGAGGTCGATTACCTTCAAGCCCTAAAAGCGAGAATGGAAGGGTTCCGAGTAATGCCTATGCTGGACGCTGCAGCTGTGGGCGATGTTTTCATTACAGCGACAGGTATGCGTGATGTCATAACTACACAGCACTTCGAGAAGATGAAAGATGGAGCTATCCTTGCCAATGCTGGTCACTTTAATGTCGAAGTCAATGGTGAAGTTCTAGCTAAGATAGCGAAAAGTGAACGCGTAATCCGAGAGAACAACCGAGAATTTACCTTGAAAGATGGACGTCGATTATATTTACTTGGAGAAGGGCGTCTTGTCAACCTTGTTGCCGCTGAAGGACATCCTTCCTCTGTGATGGATATGTCCTTTGCAAACCAGTTTTACGCTATGATTTACTTGAAGGAGCAGGGGAAAGAGCTAACGAATTCTGTTCATGTGCTTCCCCGAGAAATTGATGAGAAAGTAGCTCGCCTTAAACTAGAATCAATGGGAATCACCATTGACAAATTAACTTCTGATCAGGAACGGTACAAGACCGATTATGCTGAAGGCACTTAACCCTTTATGACCTGTAATTACATAGGAATTTATCTAATAGTTCCATCTAGGAACTCCCTTCAAAGATGAATTGAAGGTGGATTTGGTTGGCAGATGTAAAGCCATTTCTATTAGCGAAGTTAACGTGGCAAGAAGCAAAGGCCTTGTATGAAGAAACGGATATTGCGATCATTCCTGTTGGTTCTCAAGAACAGCATGGCCCTGCGTTACCACTTGATAACGATGCGTTTCAAGCTCAGGAATTTGCGTATCTTGTTGCAGAGCGTTTATGGCCCAAGGTGAAAACTATCGTGACACCATTAGTATCTTATGGTGTATCACCTCATCATATGCCCTTTACTGGAACGATTACACTTCGACATGAAACGTTCATCGATGTCATTGTGGACATTGGGAAAAGTTTAGCAAAGCACGGAGTTAAAAAAATCATCATAATGAACAGTCATGGCGGTAACACCGCAGCACTCTCGATTGCGTTACGCAGATTACATGATGAAGATGGTTTATTTTGCGTAGGGATTGAGTGGTGGAAGATCACTGGCGACCTCGTGCAAAAAACGTTTGAGCCACCCCATTTTCACGCTGATGAAATGGAAACCTCGGTAGCCTGGGCATTAGGTCAACGTGTCCTTGATAAAAGACTCGTGGATGAACCGGGTCGAGAACCAGTCCCTGGTTTTTCAAAGGCAACAATGTATCCTTCCCAGCCACACATAATGCCTGTTTGGGACACGACCGATTTTACTGATTCAGGAATAATTGGGTATGCAACGCGTGCGAGTCCGGAAAAAGGTAAAATAATTGTAGATGCAGCCATCAAGCGGATGGTGGCCTTCGTTGAAAAGGTTGCGTCCATGGACTGATACTGAGTAGTTAGACGATTTCTTGAGCTTCTTGGGTAGTGGGTGGCTTTGGAGCACGTACACCAGAGATACCTGCGATTAATCCAAAAATGGGAGATAAAAAGCCAATAATAATTCGCATAGCATTCATCCCTAAC
>JABXGY010000368.1 GCA_016550395.1 archaeon
AAGAGGAGGAAAAGCGTATAGAAGAACAACAGCATCGTTTTGATTTTTAGAGCCCCCTATGGGGGCGTTATCAAAGCCACCTTCTTAGAAGGTGGCTTTTTACAGATAACCAGGAAGAGTATTTCAATAGAGTAAAAAGAGGAGAATCAAAATATTGGGAGAAACTGGAATATGATAAAGATAATTCAGTAATTACCCTTATAGGAAGAAAATTTCAAACTTGTGTTTGCGAATATGGCCAATGTGACGAACCACCAGAGTCACTCTGCAATTATTGCTGTAAAAGGTTCCAAGAAGAGTTATTTGGACTATTACTCGATAAAAAGGTTAATGTTCGAATTGATGAATCAATCATACTTGGTGGAGATCGATGTTCTACAACAATATTTGTCAGTTAACCAATATTAGAATAATTGTTACTGGAGGTTTAAGTATTAATAATAAACTTATTAAGTTAAGTGGCTGTGCCCAACAAGATGTATTCGCAATAGGTTTGTCACGCACCTAGCCTGATTAATTCATGAACCCACAATTTAGGATTTTCTGATTGATCTTATCCACTCTTTCAAGGCCAGAAAATGAATTTAGTATTGGATTCATATTGGAGTAGCCAGTTTAGGTTCATAAGGTATCTTTGCCAAGGAGTGATTTTGCTAAAAATCAGTCGATTTCGATATATATGGGCATATTTTCCCCGGACAACTTATGTTGTTCTCAGTTCTATGTCAAATATTCAAGGTGATTGAACAGGCTAGACCCTCATTATGGAGAACATCTCCAGGCAATTTGATTGAATGGTTTTTGTCGGACAGCATCTAGGGAGTTCTATCTTCACCTTGGTTTTCAGCTCTCTGACCCATGCCGCTGTTTTGATGATTTTGTTCTGTATAGTTTTGAACGTGACATTTACAAACTCTGTTCCCCGCAACATTTCCTTCTGGAAGGTATGCAACAACACGTAGGCCATTGAGTGCAGGAATAAGCGGAACTGGTTTGCCTTAAAACTATGGCAGGATGAACGATCACTTCTCAGATACAGCTTATGTTCTTTGATCCGGAGTTCCATGGCACATCGGGCACAGTAACCTTTTTCATACAGGTCCTTTGCCCTGAACTGAACTAGGTTGGTAACGATATACCGGATATTGCTACTTGATGCAGTCGAAATTCCCGAGAACAAGAAGGAAGAACTAGTCGACAAAGTCAAAAAGGCGAATAAAGAGTTAGAGGAACAGTACGAGATTAAGCAGCTGGCTTCTGATATCAATTCTTCTCTGGAGAATTCCGTGGGATCTACATTCAAGATGGATGTTAGGCTTGGGATGGCATCTCCTAGCTTCACCGCAATCGCGAGAGCACTGAGAGTTCTGTTGTCTGGCCAAGGACTAGACGAAGCCGATCCGTCACGCAACGGCCTAGGGCTTAATAATGTATTGTACATCAGCATGCTTATGGCATACTTCGAGAAGCGTACACAGCAGGATAGCACTGCAGGCCAGCTTCTGCTGATTGAGGAACCGGAAGCACATTTACACCCACAGCTTCAGAGGGTTCTGTTTGCCAGGTTACTGGCAAAGGAATGCCAAATTGTGGCGACGAGTCACAGTACACACATAAGTTCACGTGCCAAACTGGATAACTTACTTATTTTGACTGCAGAGGATACGGGACTAACCACGACCTGTAGGCCAGCCACTACTCCTGCGATCGCAAAAGATGATATCAGTGACCTTGAACGATACTTGGATGCTACTAAATCGGTCCTTCTGTTCGCCCGGAAAGTAATCCTAGTGGAAGGAATGTCTGAAGTATTCCTTATTCCGGGTTTGGTGAAGCAGGTCATGAATGTCGATCTTGAAGAGCACGGTGTTTCCTTTATCCCAGTATACGGAGTACATTTCGATTCATATCTGAAGCTCTTTGTTGATAGAGGCATCCGAAAGAAATGTGCTGTCATCACAGATGGAGACTTAAAACCAAGTGATGCAAGCGAAATAGATAAAGCTGAATTTCCAAGAATAGATGACTTGAAGGAACATGAAAGCGACTTAATCAGAATATTTAACTGTAATACTACCTTTGAACGAGCCATTGCCCTGCCCAAAAATTTGAAGGTTTTTTCCAAAGCGGCAAAGGAATTGGGTGCCACCAATGTATCTACGCAACTCAACGATTTTTATAACCGACGCATAGAGTTGACGGATGATGAGAAGAAGCAGGCAAGTAGTAAAGTGCTGAATACTGCCAAGAGATTTGGCAAAGCCCGGTTTGCTCAGATTGCCTCAAAGTATGTGGTTCATGCCGAAGTCTTGCCAAGTTACATTAGAAAAGCGATTGAGTGGATTGTTGCATGAAACTAACATCCCAGCAGAAAGAATCAATATTCCACGATGGAAATTTGTCACTGGTTTCCTGCCCTGGTAGTGGCAAGACACATACTATAGTAGCTCGACTTTTGCGATGCATTGATGAGGTTAAAGAAACAACCCGACGGATTGCGTGTATAACTTACACAAATGCTGCCGTAAATGAGATTCAATACAGGCTTTCTAAATATCTAGGACGTGATGAATTTGAGGATAAGATTGATGTTGGAACTATTCACTCATTCTGTCTTCACAACATTTTTCGTCCCAACCATTGGCGTCTATCAGAATTCAGGGAAGGCTTTTGTGTTCTCACACCAGACGATGAAAACTATAAGGAAATCGTCGAAAGTGTAATAATGGATAATGCCTTAGACAGACTCGCATTCGATGAGTTCGAAATTCTTTTCAGGGATCGGAATCCCCCATACCACATTACTCGTAAGGCTGCTCAAGATTATTGGGATTATCTTGACGAAAACAACTACATTGATTTCAATGGAATCATATATTACGCATCTCAACTGACGGCCGCGCATTCGTTCATACCTGCAGGTTTGGGAGCCGCGTTCGCTTGGTTTCTAGTAGACGAATTTCAGGACACTTCTGAATATCAGGTACAAATCCTAAGTTCAATTGCATCCTTTAATCATACGAAATTCCTTATTGTTGGCGATCCCGGCCAGTCAATTATGAGTTTTGCCGGCGGTCGGCCTGACCTGATGGACGATTTTGCCAGCGAGATATCAGCGAGAGATGATATCAGTCTATCTGGCAACTTCGGTGCTCTGGCTCAATTGTATCCCTAGCTGAGACGCTACAACCACGCATACCAGAAATGAGTGCAGTTGGTGAGAACAAGGACTATGATTTCCAGCCGGTCTGGAGGCAGAGCGCCACACCGTTTTCTGGCTTGGAAGACTACTTCCTACCCGAAGTGGAAGCTCGTGGAATCGATTGGGGCGAATGTGCGATTCTTGCGCCGAACTTCTACATTCTATGCGCTATTGCACCACGGTTGCGCGACATGGGGATTCCGCTTATAGGACCTGGGGCAAGACCATATAAGAAGTCAAATCACCTAATCGCGCCATTGGCAGAGGAGATGTGCTCATATATTGAATATAGTGATCCTAGAATGATTTGGACGATCCGAAGGCGAACGCGCGAAATTATCGAGAACTGCGAATCCCGCTGGAATCCGAAATTATTCACTTTTAATGGCGATTTGGCAATCGCTAAAATTGCGGCCCTTGCTAGGAGGTTGCGAGACGAAAATCCTTTGGTGAGGGTTTTCTTGGAGAAGTTTGCTTCTGAATGTGCGAATATCATGATAGATAACGAATTGCTTGTGGAATCAAGTAGGAAATTGCTCGAAGATTCCAGTGCGTCAATGATTGAGGATATCGAGAACCACCGTAGGACAAGTGGTATTGACGTTGACAATTTTTCAGTATCCGATATGGGATTATTCGCAAGGGGAGATAGAAGCATTAAGCTCCTCACACTGCATAAAGCCAAGGGTAGAGAATTTGATGCGGTTGCAATAGTACGAGTGCAGGAAAGGCTAGTACCGTACGGGAATCCATGTAGAAGCAGTGAAGAGGAGGATGAAGCCAGAAGACTTCTCTACGTAGCAATTACAAGGGCCAGAAAGGTTCTCATGATTTTTACAGATAGCAATGACGGCAAAGCTCCCTCCCGATTCCTATCTGAAATCTTTGTACAAAACTCTGTTTGAATCACTTGAAGAGATGTAATAGTGAAACATGTGTCTTCTGACATTGGTAAGAAAGAGAAACGGTTTGATGTAGGTATTCAAAACAATCAGGACTAAATGGGTGAAAAAAATAAGAGATGATTTGATTAATTTTAAACCACAAAAAACGTCCGTTTATTTGATCTATCCAATTCCAAAAAACTGACGATTTTTATCAAAAAGTAGTATTTAGCCCGACTACGTTTTAACATTTTTCCGATTAAACAATAAAGGATCGATAATATCAGCCTTTGGTTG
>JABXGY010000369.1 GCA_016550395.1 archaeon
AATTCTGATTATCAATCCTCGATAGCATACAATGTATGAGTCGATATCAAATGACTGAGCAGAGAGAATACAATTTTCGCGGATACCTATTTTTCTGGTTTGGTCAACTTGTGTCACTAGCTGGAACCAATATTGTCAATTTCAGTTTAACCTGGTGGATAACCATCCAAACTGGAAGTGCATTTCTACTTGGATTATCAGCGTTTTTTGCCTTTGGTAGCTTCATTTTAATAACACCCGTTGCAGGTGTCCTGGTTGACCGTTGGTCTCGAAAAAAAGTCATTGCTATCGCCGATAGCCTACTAGCACTAATGAGCTTCATTCTTGTGATCTTGTTCGCATTGGGAATTGCGAACATCGTCCACGTATTAGTTATCCAACTGATCAGTGGCATGCTCGGTGCTTTTCACCAGATGGCTGTCCAAGCCATTATTCCCATTATGGTACCTGGAAAACATCTGAACCGAATGAATAGTATGCAATATTTCGCTACTAGTCTCATTCAAACAATTGGCCCGACAATTGGAGCATTGGTTTTCACCTTGTTTCTCGGAAATATGGCACAAATTCTGTTAATTGACATTAGCACATATCTAATCGCCATTATTCCGACACTTCTAATATTCATTCCAGCAGTTCGAATCAAACCACCTGGAGAGAAATCCTCTTTCAGGCAAGAATTCGGTGAAGGATTAACCTTCATGAAACAACGTCCAGGATTAATTACGTTACTAATCGTTTTTGCCATCACCAACTTCTTACTTCCTCCAATTTTCATTCTACTTCCTCTGTATAGCACCTTCCATCTAGCATTCGGCGATGTCAATTTAGCTGTATTAATCTTAGCAGGTCTGATGTCTTTACAAAGCCTAAGTATGATGCTCGCTTCAGGTTTCATGTCAGTCTGGGGAGGATTCAAACGTAACATCATTGGAGTTTTTATTGGCATATTCTTTGGTGCTCTTTCAATGGTGGTACTCGGATTGACTCCTCCAGGCAACTCCTGGATAGCAGCTTTTGGAATCGTCCTAATTGGACTCACCATTCCAATAGCCAACATATCAAGTCAGACGATTTGGCAAAAGGTGGTTCCACCAGAAAAACTCGGTCGCGTCTTTTCAGTTCGAACTACTATCGCCCAATTTACGGCTCCATTCGCTTTTCTTGTCGGAGGAATCTTGGGTGAGTTATTTGCTATTCCACTGATTTTTCTTCTCTTTGGGTCAACGTTGATTATTGTGTTAATCCTCTCTTGGGTGTTGACATCACTACCTCGCATAGAGGAACAACTTGAAGAAAATAACGAAAATAGAAAAGTCGAGAACAGATAAAATCTTGACTCTACATTGGAAATATGAAGACTTAGTTCTTCTAAATCCTGTAAGAGAAAATCACTTCTTGTAGAAAGGTTTTAGGTGTCAAAGACGTTGGTTTTTAGTTATGACTGAATTTCTAAATGTGTCGGTCCAGAATGGTCAGTTAGTTCCACTGGGGTATGAAGAGGTAGCCACAAAAATTGATGACGTGAAATTCGAAGGAAACACTGGTCGCCTTGTGGTTTCGGATGTACGGATTGTCTGGTATAAAGTGGAAAAACCAAAAGGTGGTGGATTGTTTGGTGGGTTTGCCAAGGCTTTCGCAGTGGGTGTAGCAGGATCAGTAGCGGCTGACGCTGTAGGTCGCCATGGGGGTATTTTCGGTAGAGCGGTTGGTCGGGGTGTTCGTCATGCTTCACAGGTCGCTGCTAGTGCCATCGTATTTGATACTCTGTCTAGTAACCAAATGGTCGCTCGTGGCCAAGGTGGAGTAGCAGAATCCCTGGCGATTCCCCTCATGGCAATCGATAACATCGACAGTCCAAAGAAAAAACTAGTTATAACTCTGAGTAGTGGTGAAGATATCGAATTTGAAAGCAAGAAACCTCAGATGTTTGCCATCGTGGAAGCGCAAATTGAAACCGCTAAGTCTAAGAACAAGTGTCCGTTCTGTGGAACCCACGTTCCTACTGGTTCTACACATTGTCCCCATTGTTCGGCTCCAATGAAAAGCGGTTCTGTAGCAGCACCTGCACCGACTACTCTGGCATCTTCTCCCACTATGATGCCTGGGGGAATGCCATCGATGCCAAAGGTGCAATGTCCACATTGTAAAGCTACGGTAACCATAAGCGAAGCTTGTACGAACTGTGGAGGTAAACTCATAGTACGTTGTTCTAAATGTGATTCAGAGTATCCCCTATTCATGTACGAAGGTAAATTCTGTCCCAAATGCGGGAACAAAATTGCATAGCACCTATCTACCTTGACTTAAACCTTCATGGGCTTCTCTCGATTTGGATCAATGAATTATGAGTTTCAAAGAATTTTAAGTGATTAATCCCTAGAACAGGGTAACCGATACAATTTTTTATACCGGTTTCTGTATTAAGTCGTACGTACTGCACGATTCTGATATTCCAGCGGGAATCGTCTGTATTACAACTCAGAAAAAAACATAGTGAGATCTGAGAAAATGAATAAAAAAATTTGGAAAGTTAGTCTATTAGTGATCAGTCTACTAGTATTTCAGTTTGGAATAGTGAATTCCCTTTTACCTAATATGTTGGGGAACGAAGGACCTACTCATCCGGCTTCTGTTTCTGCATTACCGGCTCCAGTAAATGACGTAACTTCATTTATGGTGAATGATAGTCACCCGATGGAAAGCCTTGAAGTAGCTATTGTTGAGCCAGGAATTTATCATCTCAACGTGTCCTTCTACGTAGACATAGCCCCTCCTGGGGGTCTTGACCTCTTTGCGGATTTCTATCAAAGTGTTAGCTTGTGGATTCCTGGCATGGGAACCTTCCTTGAAACACAACAGAGTTTCGCTAGTGATAACTGGTTCAACATGATGAATGATTCAGCGGACTATTATGATACTGACGTTATTGCCGTTCGTACTGGTTTCATTCGACTCGACTTTGGTATATCATTTCCAAGTGCCATTGACCAGGTTAGCGCCAACCTTACAGTTGACCAATTGCTGGTTTTTTCAGCACTACCTAATGCTATGCCACTAGATCAAAATTCGACTATGGAATGGACCGCAGATCAAACCTGGCAAGGTCTTCGTATTAACCTACCAGCAGATAATCTCTACAACTTCAGTGCTTATGCGGGATTAGATTGGGACACAACTGCAGGAGATCCTGGTGGCTTTATCATCCCTGTAGGAGCATTCTTAATTGATCCCGATCATGGTCAATATCTACCCTACAACTCCTGGAACCTTGGCCATAGTCGTCCAGCAGGACCAGACACAAATAGCAGTAGCATTGGACCGTATATTAATCGCGACATCATGAAAGGTGGAGACTACTATTTGCTTGGAAAGAGTAATGATTTTACATATCTCAACTCTTCTAGTGCCAACTTCACCTTGAGCATCTCTGAAATACCAACCCAAATCCTCTTACCAAACCAACCCCTCGAACTACAATTCAATACGACACCAAACGTTCTCGATACCTACGTTGCTGTTACAATTCCTGAAGGCCATTATTTCGATGCCTACTTCTCTAACCCGTCGGGTTCTAACTGGACGGTATGGGGAGAAGATGCTTGGATGGGTGGATATACTGGTCCTTATTTTGAAGAATACAGAGACCCCTCTTCGATTTATAATGAAAGTGAGACCCTTGAACGTGGTTGGGCAACAGCCACGGGAATGGGTCAACCAATGCCTGGTTTACAAGGAGACATGTATTTTGAACAGTGGGAGGCGATTGCCACCTATACGGTTTACATTAATGGAACTAATGTCGCAGCTATACCTCCAGGTCCCTTTGGCGTTAGTAGCTGGTTCAACACATTCTTCTTCCATGTGCAAGCTGCTCCAACAAGCAGCATTCATAGTACCACCTTCAATATTACAGCTAATTTCGAAATTACCCCATTCCCTGAATTAACTCCTAGTGGACTTACCTTTGATTTCAACAGTACTGTTGGACCTTTTTACCACATTTTTGCTATCCCCGAAGCGAGCGGAATCATTTATTCAGCTAGTGCAATCGCTACTAATTATACATCGACTGGAGCCATTCGTATAGAAGACATGATGCAACCCAGTTCATACCTTGACTGGGAATGGATAAGCATGTTTGGTCCCGCACTTGGTAAATCTGACCCGCCCTCAGGGGGTTCCTGGGCTCAAAACACCAATGATTCTGCAACATTAACCTATGTCGCAGTTCGAGATAGAATCAACTATCTCATGGTGAGAGGACCCGGGATGATTGGTGGTGATATGACCGAGTGCCAAGTCAGTTTGGACATCACACCTCCAATGCCCTACACGCTAGGAACAGTCGCTACAGTGACCTTATATGATCTTGACATCGCCACTTATACATTCAATGTGGTAGCCGGAAACACCTACATTCTAAACCTTGCCTTACATTACGATGGTAACGTTGCATACGGCTACTTCATCGACATCTACGGAAATACGCCTTTCATTATAGGCTCAATATACCAATCCATCATTTCAGTCAGCGCATTGTACTTAGGTATGACCTATACGGGTACTTTCACTGCACGGTATACAGGTAGAGTCACCTTTATAGTGATGGCGGAGAGCACAATCGATTTCTCCATTGGAGATCAACCCATGTCAATGACTACTATTGGAATCATCATAGCTGTTGGTGTCATTATGATGGTGATTGGATTACTCATTGGTTACTTTGTCGCTAAACGACGTAGAGGATTCTAGTAACAACCATCACAACTCCAAATAGAACCTAGGGGGTAACAGAAACTCGAACGCCCCCCCTCTCCTTTCTTTTTTTAAATAATTCCCGAATCAAGTCAGATATCCTATGAACCAATACGGTTTTGAGTTTTCGTAAGTATCATCCATTTATGGAGTTCATATCGTATCGCTCACCAGTCTATGCTAAGAATGGTATTGTTGCTTCGAGTCAACCGCTTGCCTCAGAAGCTGGTATCCGCATTCTCCAAGCTGGTGGAAATGCTGCAGATGCTGCGGTGGCAACGGCTGCAGTATTGAATGTTACTGAACCCTGTTCAACAGGAATTGGAGGTGATTGCTTTTGTCTATTTTTCGATGCAATGAAGAAAAGTGTACAAGGAATAAATGCAAGTGGTAGGGCTCCTGCTGAGTTGAGTCTAGAGACTTTAACGGAATTAGGTCACTTCAAGACGCTTCCTCCATATAGCGTCCACACAGTAACGGTACCTGGAGCTGTTGCAGGATGGATTGACACTTTAGAAAAATTTGGTACCCTGATGTTAAAAGATGTATTAGCGCCGGCAATTGAATTGGCTGATAAAGGTTTTCCTGTTGCACCGTTAACGGCTGCATCCTGGCAGCGAGGTGTAAAACAATTGAAGCAGGGACCATATGCTGAGGAGATGCTGATAAATGGAAGAGCCCCCAAAGCAGGCGAAATCATGAAAATACCAACCTTAGCTAATACCTTTCGTGAACTTGCTGAACATGGAAAACAAGGATTTTACAGGGGACGGGTTGCAACGGCCATTATAGCATTACTGGAGTCGATGGGTGGAGTAATGACTCTGGAAGACTTGGAAAATCACTATAACACCTACGATGAACCGATTTCAGTGAATTACAAAGGCATTGATGTCTATGAAATTCCACCAAATGGACAAGGTATAACAGCATTGATTGCACTGAACATTCTTGAAGAATATGATTTCACTTCGATGAATCACTCTTCCGTTAAACATCTTCATCTGATGATTGAAGCAATGCGACTAGCATTTGCAGATACACGATGGTACGTAGCCGATCCTGCAGTCGTTCACGTCCCAATTAATGAACTTCTTTCCAAAGACTATGCAGCAAAACGTAGAAAACTACTCGACCCTTCAAAGGCTAATCTGAGATACAAAAGAGGTTCTCCGGCTTCTAGTTCTGACACAGTATACTTCGCAGTTGTGGATGGCGAGGGAAATGCCTGCAGTTTCATTAATTCAAATTATATGGGCTTTGGCACAGGATTAATCCCAAAGGGTTGTGGATTCACATTACAGAATCGCGGTGCCAACTTCTCACTTAAACCCAATCACCCAAATGTACTAGCTCCAAAAAAGCGACCCTATCACACGATTATCCCAGCTTTGGCAACCAAGGATAAGGAACTCTATGCCTGTTTCGGTGTGATGGGAGGCTTTAATCAACCTCAAGGGCATGTCCAAGTGCTATTGAACCTGATTGACTTTAGCATGAACAGCCAACAAGCTCTCGATTCTCCCCGATTCACCATTCGGGGAGGAACAAGTTATGGTGAAGTGGCACTAGAAGATCAAATACCAAAGGCAACCCTAAAGGCACTTCAACGTATGGGACACAAAGTCATGTCCATTTCAGGCAGTGCTAGGATGATGTTCGGTCGGGGCCAAATTATCACCCGGAATCCAAACACAGGTGTGTTGTGCGGTGGCTCTAGTCCCAGAGCTGATGGAATTGCCATCGGTTGGTAAACTATTTTTATTTCATATTCTTGTCAATATCGGCTTGGTCTGATTAAATGATGTTTTGAAATCATCTAAGCATTACCAAGGTTCGCCTTCCTAGCAATTGTTTAATACTTTTTATACGCTAAACAACTATTCTTTGTTTTATACAAGGATAATCCCACAAGTCATGAGGATGTTCTATTGCCGTTTTTAGCTGAATTAAATCAAATTGAAAAACGATTAAACCAAGAGGGAGACACCAAAGTTGTTCGAAGAGCCTTCTGGCGCATTATAGGTCAAATGAAACGACTAGATCCCAAGGATCTAGATGAGTCAGCAATTATTAAAGCAGCAGAGGTTCGAAATCGGCTTTTCAAACAGAAAATTGTTCTTGGTGTCAGAAAGGGTCTCTTACTCTTTTTCCTCATCGCCTTAGTCTTCTTCTGGGGAAACATCTCTATTCTCCTATATCTTGAACGCTCGCTAAGCTTAGTAATTGGATATAACCCAGTTCTTTTCCTTGTGATTATGAATGTTCTTCTAGCAATAGGAAGTGTCTTCGTTTCCTATGGCGTATATCCATGGGGTCGATACCTCGGTGGCATTATCGCCCGCGTTAAATTCGAAGGATTCTATCGTTATTCTCCTGGTGAACTCGGATTAAAGATTGAATACACCAGTTATTTGAAAACTACACAAAGTCGTCGTAAATGGATTTTTGGTTTTCCCATCCTATGGGTCTTTGGATTTCTATTCATCTTGCTACCGATTGCATGGTTCTTGAATCCA
>JABXGY010000001.1 GCA_016550395.1 archaeon
AATTCTGTATTAGTTCAGAAAGATGGATATCCAATATCCAGTGCTGGTGTTTGGTTATCAGAAAATGAAATCTTTGGTTTGTCATCTTCAGCTGCGGCGATACTATCTGTGGCACAAAGGCTTCATGATGATCTGTCTTATGTTCTAATCGAGGGAGAGCGGAGTAAATTTTTACTTGCTACATTACCACGAGCTATGAACTATTTCATTACTGTGACGACACAAAGTCACAGCAATCTTGGTGCCCTTTTACTACAATTGGAAAGGACCATTTCTCATCTCGATGATGCCCTCTGGAATGAGCAGTTTATTCCTCCATTACGAACTTTTGAACAGTCAGAACGAACTCAAATTTGTAATGCTTTTAATGTACGTGAAGCTCCTAAACGAACTTGGTCAACTGGATCATTAAATATGACTATAACAGAAAATACAGCTCAACAAATTAAAGAAATTGTTACTGATTTCCTTCAAGCCTTACCTTCCGCAACAACAGGGGAGGTTTGTCTTGAAGGGGGGTATTTGATTCCAACACAACGATACAATGAAGGTATGCGAATAAGAAATTCGACATTAACATACACTCTTTTTGATACATCTCGAAAAGTTGCCCAGTTAGTTAAACGTACAGGAATACTCCAAGTTCTTTGTGATTGTGGAACAAAACAACATTTCATCTACCGACTAGCAGGAGGTCTTTTCAGCACTCTAATCCGTAAAGGTTCAACTCGTTTAGGTCTTTTACGTCTAATAATTCCCAACTTCATCGCAGAGATTGAGTCTGTTTTAGAAAAGGCACCGATAGCACAGCGACCATCCCTCGATGTGAATGGTTTTTTGGAGGCGATAGCTCGATGAACACATTTCTTGATAGCGGATTGCATACACTAGGACGTAAAGAGCAAGCTATTGTTTTACGATCGATTTTAGATCGGTATCCGGTTATTATTTACAGTGATTCCTGTGAGTCATCAGATTTAATTGCTGAATCACTAGTATCATTCGTTCCCCATCGACGGGAGATGGTTTTTGGATCGGATTTTGTCTCTAATTCAGAACATGAAAGAATGATACACCATGAAAAAGGAGATTACAACGGAGAGAGAATAATCTATCGTGCTCCATCTTCGGCATCGCAGTTAGTAACTGATCAAATAACAGACTTTAGAGGATGGGTTATAGCGACTGATCAGCGCAATGTTGAAAAAATAAAGCATACCGTTACTCAAACCTCTTCTCCCCCGATCATTTTACAATTTGAAGATGATTCTCTCAGGCTGGAATCAAATGGAAATTTAAAAACTGTTAATGATACGCTTTTTGAACAAAAATTGTTAGAAAAAGTGACTTCTGAAACCCAAACAAAAATTGAGAGAATCACACGGATTTTACGTCGAACCGCCCGTGGAAAAGTAAGTGAAAGACTTGAAAAAAGCCTGATTGATCTCAAACAAGAAGAGGAACGAGTTCGTCTAAGTTTATATCGGGAACATATTCAAGCATTCGTTGAAGCAGCTTGGCGAGTTATGATCATTTTGATGCGCCTTCGACTATTGCAGGGTGTAGGAGTAAAATCTGTAATTTCGGATAAGATGCTACAACAGGCAGTTGATTATAAAGGAGCCACAATTGACCGACTTATGGAATTTATTAAAGCCGAATGGGATGAAGATTTTCAGAGTTCCGTTCAGGAGGGGGCAGAACAAACATTTGGTGATCGGCTTGAAGGATTTTGGACGATTTAGTATTTGGGTGGAATCGATCCGTGTTAATTGATTGGAGCCAACGAATTATTCAAACCAAGATAGTTTATTATGGCCCTGCGATGAGTGGAAAAACCGAAAGTATCCGAGCCCTGTTTCGCCGTCTCAATATTTTATCTCGTCTCGAGTCGATTGAAACAACTTCAGGGCGAACTCTCTTTTTTGATTATGGTCCAATTGAACTAAAGCACGGTGAATGGACTCTACAAATTCATATTTGGTCGGCAACAGGACAAGATTACTATGCTGAAACCCGTTCAACTGTCCTGGCAGGAACTGATGGGATTGTTTTTGTAGCTGATTCAAGCCCTAATTTATTAAACGAGAATTTACGTTGTTGGGATGAGCTTAAGGGATTCTTTGGAACTCGCCTTTTAAACAGCATACCAGTTGTTTTCGCATTAAACAAACGAGATATTTGGCCCACCGTAAGCCGATTTGCCTTCATAAATTCTTTGAGATTAAATGGTTCTTCGATAATTTTCGAAACAGTAGCTACTCAAGGGACATTCACAGTAGAGATATTACAAGAAATTATTCGGAAGATATTACTTGAATCTAGACTTGCACAACCTAAAAGGATAGGTACGTAATATTGCATCCTAGAGTTTCAAAATGAGGAGAACTTTAGAATGCTAGCTTCAAATCTAGAAGCCACCATAGTAGAGCTGTTGCGTCTGGCTGTAACTGACTTACCAAGAGATGTCTCAAAAGGACTTGAGCAAGCACTACAAAAAGAGAATAATCCCACTGCGAAAAATCAGCTTAATGCAATCCTCGATAATATCAATCTAGCCCGTCAGAATTCCATACCAATGTGTCAAGATACAGGTATTCAAATATTCTATGTTACCGTCGGGTCGAAGTTTCCGTTACTTCATGAAATTCCTCACATAATTGAAAAAGCTGTACGAAGAGGAACCCGAGAAATCCCATTAAGACCCAACACGGTTAACCCAGTTTTACACATGAACCCCAATGATAATACTGGTTTACATATTCCATGGATTAATTGGAAAATTATTCGAGGAACAGACCTACAAATAACTGCATTTCCTAAGGGTGGAGGTTCAGAGAATGTTTGTAAATTAGCGATGCTAACTCCTGGCAAAGGAATTAGGGGCGTAAAACGCTTTGTGATTGACGCAGTTATTGAAGCAGGGGCAAAACCATGTCCACCAACCATAATTGGAATAGGGATAGGAGGAGGTGCGGATATTTGTATGAAGCTTGCTAAAGAGCAATTGCTTAGACCTGTCGGTCAACGTCATCCTAACCAGAAAGTAGCTAAATTGGAGGAGGAATTATTAGAAGCTATTAATGCAACAGGAATTGGTCCAATGGGATTGGGTGGAGATACGACATGTTTGGATGTGCATATTGATTTTGCCATGCGACACCCAGCATCGCTCCCAGTGGGTTTTGCCGTACAATGTTGGGCTGCAAGACGTGCAACAGCGACTATCACCAAAAAGGGGAAAATAGAATTCACTTCACATAAGGTGGAATAACAGTGGTAACATACGAATTGAGTACACCAATTTCCGAGGAAGATGTTCGAAAACTTCGTGTCAATGATGTTGTTTACATTTCAGGGACAATTTTTACAGCCCGTGATGAAGCCCACGAACGAGCTCTGGATTGGTTCAATTCAAATAAAACCTTGCCAATTGATCCCACTGGTCTAGCCGTATTTCACTGTGGTCCAATTGTAAGGAAAGTGAAAGACGAATGGGAGTTAGTGGCTGCAGGACCCACTACTAGTACGCGAATGGAAATGTATGAAGATAAATTCATTGAAGCATTCAAGATTCGCGTTATAATAGGAAAAGGGGGAATGGGAGCAAAAACAGCAAGAGCCATGAAGAGGGTTGGAGCTATTTATGGAGCATTTACAGGAGGCGCTGCAGTATTAGCAGCGAAGGCTGTTCGTCGGATTATTGATGTTGCTTGGCTAGATCTTGGAATGCCAGAGGCTCTTTGGATTATGGAAGTTGAACGATTTGGTCCGCTCATTGTAGCGATTGACTCCAATGGAGCGAACCTATTCGAAGAGGTTAAAGCGGGAGTTGATCGAAGTCGTGAACAGGTGTATAAACTAGCTGGTCTGTAATAACAGGAGTTTATTTCAAGCTCTCTCCACGATAGGAGGCAGCGAGAAGATCAGTTATGTTCATCACTTTAATATTTGAATTGGAACTTTTTACCACATCAACTAATTGAATGAAACAAAATGAGCAAGACGTAGCAATAACGTCTGGTTTGACTTCACTAAGAATATCGTATTTAATTCCAGCAATTTCCTGTGAAAGCTCTCGCCGACCGGCTCGTACACCACCGCCCGCTCCACAACATCGGTCACTATCTTCCACATCAATAAAGTCAATTTCGGGTATCAAACGCAGAAGTTTTCGTGGCTCTTCACTTATACCCTGATGGCGATTTAGATGACACGGATCATGATAGACCACCCGAATAGGTAATGGCTTCAAATCTTGTTTGTTAAAGCGTTCAAAACCTAATTGATCGACTAAATACTCGTTGATGTCAAATGGCTCGAAATCATATGGTGGTTTATCCTTTTCGTGTAGAACAATTGGCCAATCCTGTTTAATAGTGGACATACAGCCGGGACAAAGTCCAACCACTTTGTTAACTCCTAATTTTCTAAAGTAATCAGTATTTCGAATAACCATCTCAGAAGCGATAGAACGTGCTCCTGTTCGAAACGCAACACTCGTGCAACATACAAAGTCTTTGGGAATGTGAACTCGCACTTTATTACGTTTCAACACTTCGACGACATTCAATCCTACTTGCTGGATTCTCAGATTTATTAAACAACCAGGGTAAAACAGGACCTCGTCAACTGGGTCGTCTACCTCTATCACATCGGGTAATTGGTCTGTAAGAGGAGGGCTCTTTACGTCAACCGCATACCCAGTACTTTCTATTTGTTTGATGAACCCCTGATGTCCTTCTAATGGTCCCATCTCTCGCTCAACTGCAAGCGCCCGTAAACCCTCAATCGCAGTTCGCCTAGTATCAATATGTTTGGGAATACAAACTTCTTTACACATACCACAACTTGTGCAATCATACAAGCCACTAGTCACAGCTAATTGAACACGATCACCTTGATCACGTGGATCAAATTCAAAACTAGCTAATTCTCGCATTGCGATCGGTCCGGAGAATTCCTGTTTGGCTGAAGCTACAGCGGGACAAGCAGCATAACAAGAAAAACATTCAATACATGAACGGAGTTCCATTGCTGCGGAAATTTCTTCCCGAGTTAACTTTTCAGGACGATCAGGAGCCGATGTACGTTCTAGGTATGGACGTAATTTCTCGAGGCGTCGAAAACCTGGTCCTAAATCTACAACAAGATCGCGGATAATTGGAAAATTGGATAATGGTTCTAGTATGTATTTTTGTAAAGGATCTACTACAGTTCGACAAGCAAGCCCGGGAATTCCATTAATATTGATTGCACAAGACCCACACTGACCAGTTCGACAATTCCAGCGATAAGCCAAAGTAGAGTCTAAATTTTGAAAAATGTAATGCAAAGCATCAAGGACCCCTTGGCGATCTGAATATGGAACTTCAAAGGTAACGTACGTTGGTTCATCATCAATATCAGGATTGAACCGTTGAATCCGAAATTGAACCTTTTGTTTTTTAACCATTAGTATTGGCCTCGTTAATGCAATTCCTAAGCCCAAGGTGGATGCCATTTAGTAACAACAACAGGTGTCGTTTGAAGTAACATCTTCCCGTTTTGTTTAGATACCACAATGTTGGTAAACCAATTTTTGTTATCAAGGCTAGGATAATCAGTTCGATAATGTGCTCCTCTTGACTCTTTCCGAAGAAGCGCAGAACGAACAAACATCTCCGCCACAAGCAGCATATCGAGCAATTCTAGTGCATTTATCCACTCTGTATTGTAGCGCGTAGCTTTGTTCTGAACAGCAAGTTGGGAAGTGACCTGCTTTTGGTGACCGTTGATAAATCGAAGAGCTGCATTTAGGTCTTGTTCATTTCTGAATAATCCTGCTCTGTCCCACATAACACGTTGAAGCTGTTTGAGTTCCTTTATAGGGCTTAATCCATTTTCTCTATTCAAGGAATCCATTACGCGTTCATATTCTTCATTTATTGCCTTTCGATCAAGAGAAGGAGACCGAGCAGTAGAAGCATATTTTGCAGCTGAGCTCCCAGCAATTTCCCCGAAAACTTGTCCAGCGGCAAGGGCATTTCCTCCTAAACGATTCCCACCATGTACCCCACCCGCTACTTCACCAGCGGCATAAAGCCCTGGTAAATTCGTAGCAGTCAATGCATCAATTTTAATCCCGCCCATTACGTGATGTGCTGTAGGTGTAACTTCCATTGGTTCATTCCGAATATCAATGCCAATATCAAGAAAATCTTCTAGCATAGTGGGAAGCCTTTCTTCAATGATTTTTGTAGGTAAGAAAGATACATCTAGATATACTGCTTCGTTTTTTGTTCCACGTCCTTCACGAATTTCTGTCGCAATTGACCTTGCAACTTCATCACGTCCTGCTAGTTCCATAGATCGAGGGTTGTATCGTTTCATAAATCGTTCGCCATCTTTGTTGAGAAGAATTCCACCTTCACCTCGCACACCTTCAGTGACTAGACGCCCCCGCGCAGCTGGTGGGATAGCCGCACCAGTTGGATGAAACTGAAACTGTTCCATGTCGATTAATTCAACACCAGCCTTGTATGCCATTGCGTATCCGCTTCCCACATCGGCTTGAGCATTTGTTGTTACATCATAAATCCGTCCTGCACCGCCTGCAGCCATAATTACTGCAGGAGCACGGAAAACTTTGAAATTCCCAGTTCTAATATCAACAACTGAGACACCCACTACACGATTTTTATTGGTTAGGAGAGAAGTGGCAAATACTTCATCGATAATATTTATTTCCCGTTTACGAAGTTCTTCAGTTAATGTTGACAAAACCTCATGTCCCGTCCTATCTCCAGCATAGCAAGTTCGCCGATAGGTTTGGTGACCGAAAGGACGTTGCATTATTAGTCCATCGGGAGTCCGGGAAAATATCGCACCAAAATTTTCTAGATCATATACTCTCTTTGGCGCATCTTCTACTAGGATTTCAACTAGATTCTGATTGTTCAAGAAGGCTCCAGCGCTACAGGTATCCCTCCCATGTATTTCACATAGATCATCTGGATCTAGATTTGCCAGCGCGGCGTTAATTCCTCCTTCAGCCATAACAGTATGGGCTTTTCCCAAAATATCCTTGGTAATTACTGTAATATCCAGATTTGTCTCAGAAGAAGCAATAGCTGCACGACACCCAGCGCCTCCGGCTCCAACAATCAAGACATCTGTATCAATAATTTCGAACGTCACTTGGATTCACCCATCGCCTTGACAATTTTGCTGAGTTTGATTGGTGAACTTACGATTTTTTCTCGGATGGATAAACCTGACTCCAAAGGTTCAATAATTTCATGGATTACCCAATCCGAAGCTTTTCTTTGGGCAGTTTCATAATCTTTATCTTCGGTATTCCGGTCAATGCGCATGAAAAAGTTATAGGTTTCATTTTCTGAACTTTCTTTGGAAATAACCCAGAACGATCTTCCACCTTCGGGAACATTAATCGACCCTGTTATTTCATACCACTCTTCAATTTTGATTTTACCCTGTTTTTCGCGGTCGATTCGAACCTTGGTCATTTGTACATTTCGAAGCTCAGATATGTTCTGTAGACATTGGAAGAGCGCCTCACTAGATTTCATAAGATTATAATCATCGACTGTGATTTTAACATAAAGATCCGTTCTAAATATTGGCATTGAAGTAAACACCTAGAGTGGGATTTCAGCTGCGGCAAAGTCTCAAGTCGCCTTAAACTTTACTCATCAATTGAGTTGAACCGAATGATGCCTACAAATTTTTTCAGTTTAATGAGTTTTTAGCTTAATTTCATAGACTTCTTTAGAGAATGATGAGGACTCCAATTTTGAAAAGATATGAGCGAACTGTATTTGTATTATTCAAATGTCTGAGCCTTGGTTTTTTCCTAACTCTTATTCATTTACTGATACAGCCGTTTGTTTTAGTTGGCATTATTACATTTCCTCTAATCCTCATAGGATCAATAATACTCATTGTAAGATCATTCTATTTTGAGAATAAAAAAGAGATCTTTGATTTAACCGTCCCAACAATATTCGACAATGGCTTAATGGCCTTTCACTCACTGAATAAACAGACTGCAGTCTTTTTCTCATTTAATTTGTCCCCATATAGATTGGATGAGAGAGTTGCACAGCGAGCTTTAACAGTTCTTCTCAAGATTTTACCCGTTTCAACTATTTTATCGCTAGAATGGTCCTCTCAGAATGAGTGCTTCGTGAATTTCTATATTAAGCTTGAAAAGAATTCCTTCCTAACTCAGGCAAGAGAATTACTAGAAAATATCACGAATAGTTTCAATAAAATATTGGGAGAACAAAAAATTCTTGCATTAGATGGAGAAGAGATTATGCTCCATTTTTCCATGGGAATGGCAGGAAGGATTAGTCAAATTGCAGCGAAGAGAAAAGGTCTTGACCTATATACTGAGACAGGAAGAGAAAAGCGTTTTATTTCCTTAATTAGCCCTGCAAATACAGATAGCCTTCAACGTGTTTTAGAGAAGCCTATCGATTCAAATTTTATGAGAATTATTCTTCCAATGAAGAAAGTTGAGAAAACCTTACAGATTTCAGACCATCTTATCATGGTATCCGATGTTGATTGTAAGCATAGTAATTCATTTTTTCCAACAGAAATGATTTCAATAACTAATCTGCCACCACTTAAATCAATTCGAATATTTGGTGATATTCTAACAAGAAATCTTATTCACGAAGAACCCAAAACATTCAATTTCCAGAATGCAGTTCATCAAATTTTGGATTTCGTTTCCGTATCACAAATAGAGCAGGAAGAAGCCGCGCAACCTATAGCAACACTCACTACTAGTTCTGAAGAAATAAATTCGAGAAAGTGGAGAGAAATTTTTATTCAACTATCATCACAATTAGATTTACCCTTTGAAATTGATACCCAAATATTAGTTGAAAAAATTCCGATTAGATTCGACGGAAAAGTAAGAGATCTTTTATTTCTCATAACTCCTCAGATAAAAAATTCACACTTTAAATGGCTTATCAAGAACCTCACAAAACTTCTCAAGGAAAATGATCAGATGAGAATCATCTTTTTAATAAACCAGACGACACAAAAAATGTTGGTTGATAAATTACTCTCAACCTCTGTGTATACTGATCGAATACAAGAGATTTCAACCAAACAGGAACTTGTCGTAATTTTGCGCGATTACAAAAAGCTTCTCTTAGAAGAGAAGGACGTACTTGCCCAGGTAGCTTAGAAAATTCTTTAAGGACATTATGACTTCCTTCAGAAACGGTGGTTTAATGGTTAAGAAAAACAAACCCGTTTCTAAACAGCCAACTAAAAAACAACAAAAGGACGAAGAGACCAAAACTCGAAGCCACGAATCTGTTCGACGTGAGCTAATTATCAGTGAAGATCAAAAACAGGAAATGGAAAAAGAAATCCCAACAATGCGTGTAATCACAGCTAGTGCTATTGCTCAAAAATACTCGGTAAGAGTTAGTATTGCAAAAGCCGTATTATCTGAATTGGAATCAAAGGGATTAATTCGACAGGTAACCTCTCAAGGAAAATTCAAGTTGTATTCTAAGAATTCAGGTTAACAAGGAGAAGATTTGTTTGGGTAACTCGACGTTTATTTCGCGAATACCCATTGAATTCACCATCGGTAATGATCTCGTCTTGAATGGAGAATTAAACAGTGTGCTTTCCCCACGAACCATTGATAGACTTCTAAAGAAGATGCCAATAAATAGTCGAATCCACCTTTGGAAAAAGGAACTTTATTTTGAAGTAGGAATTCGTATGGGAGTCGAAAAAGCTGTTGAAACCTGTAATCCAGGTGATATCGCCTATTGGCCTCAAGGTGATGCTGTGTGCCTTTTCTTTCAAACAATGAGGCCATACAGTAAGGTTAGCCCATTAGGTCAATTTACCAGCATCGATTTTGAAAAAATATTTGAGCAAATTCATTCAGGAATGATTATTAAAATTCGTCAGATTACTTCATCTAAGCTTTGAAGGTATATTCTGAGTGGTTTAAGTAGACCATTTTGAACACAATCCTGTGTCTAAATTTGACCTAAAGGCAAAACGACAGTCTTCAAACCCCCTAACTCTAGTTGTAATCGTAGTTCTTATTCTCGTAAGTTGGCAGATTTCAACTTTCTTTTTACCTACAAAAGGACCATTAGATATCATCGGTATTTGGTTATCTGTAACTGGCGCACAGTTAATCGAACTAT
>JABXGY010000370.1 GCA_016550395.1 archaeon
ATTAAGACCTAAACCCCTCCCTGTGGTTGAGGTCCCCCTTTCGAAGAGTTTAGCTTGAATTCTCTTCGGTATGCCTGGACCATTATCGACGATTCTAATGTTAACGCAATTTTGGTCTTGAGTGACTGTTACATTGATTTTTGGTCGAGGACCTGCATGTTGAACCGCATTGCGAAAGATATTGTCAAATACCATGGGAAGCAATCGCCCTCCAATTACCCGTAAATTCCTGGTTTTTTTAGGGGCTTTTATTGAGATTTTTAGTTCTTTGTGAGCCTTCATTGCTTGTTTAGCAACGCGTTCTAGAAGTACTACAATTTCACGTTCCGCTTCTTTATCGGGACGTCCAAATACATCTAAAAGTCGTACCATTCGTTCTGCAGCAGCACTCGTCGCATCGTTAAATTCTGCGAGTTCAGATTCTGGGGTAATAATCATTTTCGCTACCTCGGTAGTGCTAAAAATAACTTGAAGATCATTGCCGAGGTCATGTCGCAATAGAGATGCATACAATTCAAGGTCACGATTTGTGTTTTGAAGTTCCATTTCTGCTAGTTTGCGGTCGTGTATATTTCGGACGAGAGAATAAAGTGCCACAACCTTCCCTTCACGCATGACCATTGTGCTGCTTACTTCTCCCCATATTCGAGATCCATCTTTAGCGATGAATGGGTATTCATGAGGCGGAACTGCTTCTCCTGAAAACAAGCGTTTGGAATTTTCTATCGCTCGGGGAAGGTATTCTGGTGCAATTAGATTCAACTTGGGATAAGATTTTCCTCTCAGATCATCTGGATGATAACCAAGGTGTTTTTCAATGGAAGGAGAGACATCGACGATGTTGAGTTCTGAGTCGATTTGAATAATGACGTCCGTGATATTTTCAAAGAATAAACGGTAGCGTTCTTCGCTATCTGCAAGGGCTTCTTGGGCATGTTTTCGATCGGTGATGTCTTCGATCGTTCCCTCATAATAAATTACTTTACCCTTCGAATTCCGAACTGCTCGGCTATTTAGTCTTACCCAGATAATTCGCCCATCAAGTCGTCGAAATTGAGCTTCGAATCCACGGATTACGCCTGATTGAGTTACCAATCGCTCCCATTCCAGTCGTGCGTTAGGATCAATATAAAATGACGAGGCACTTTTTTTTATGAGCGAGTCTTTGTCAGGGTATCCGAGCATATTAACAAGGGCAGGATTCACATCAATGATTTCGCCCACTCCGGGTTTAGTCCGGAATAACCCCACAGGGACACTTTCAAAAAGACTGCGATATTCGACTTCAGCTTCTTTGATTTTAGTGATATCATTTATAATCGCCATTAAGTGACTGGGATTTCCTTTCTCATCCGTTATTAGGGAGGCTAATATATGAACATCGATGAGGGCTCCATCTGACCGATATCGAGAATATTCACCACTGTAATGGCCTTTCTGTTGAAGTTCGGTGAGAATTTGTGTACCAAGACCTTCTTGAAACACCATCTCCATGGCATTTTGTCCGACAACATCTTTGTTACTAGTATAGCCAATGAAATCAATGAAGGCCTGATTCACATAGACAACATTTCCCTTCAAATCTGTAATCACTATACCACTGGGTGAACCAGCAATTGCCTTTTCGAACATCGGTCCGATGGATGAAAAAGTGGTCTGTTTAGGTAAACTCTTTGTGGGAGCTTTCGATTTTTGGGGGGACATTATGATACACCTTTGATAAAGTAGGTGTACGGAGAAATGACTTGCTTCCCCGGCCTCTTCTCAAATTCGTATCTAGAAAATATGGATAAGTGTCTTTCGTTCAAATTGAATATTCTCTTGGAGGATTGCGAGAAGAGAGGAGGAGAAAAACTGATGTTATTATGTTTAGTCTATAATGGATTTAAGGTGCAGTTTGTGTTGACCAAGTTTTCCGCCAAAATTGGCAGCGGTAACACAAACAAGTCCAGGAACTTTTGCTGCTGCATGTAACGCAGCACGCATACCATCTTGAACCGCGTTTTTACTCATACCATTGAGTACAATTTCCAGAACACTGTTGACATTTGGTGGAACTAATGAGTCAGGGACCTGTTCACGAAGAGTGGGACAAAGCTTCACATTAGTAGAAGCCTTAAGGAAATCGTATTTCGAGCCCACTTGACTTCCACTGCGACAGATGCCACCTGGAAAGGGGGCGACACATCCATCAACTTCATAGATTGCATCTACTGCTGCCTCTGTAGCCTTAAGCGTTGACTTTGGAGTCTTTCCCATGAGGATAAGGTTCCCACCTCCAACACCTTTTTTGATTCCGAATTTCTCTTCGATGATGAATTCGCCTTCGATGACAGGAATCCGCCATAACAGAAGTTTATCTCCAATTCGTTTACGGTCTTCAAACCCATCTCCGAAATACCGAAGTTGGTCTCCAACATCCACCCATTCTTCAGCATTATCTAAAGCATTGAACACAGCTGAGGTGGGACAGGTCAGGATACATTGCCCTGTACGCTTTCGGAGCTGTTTTGCAAGATCTTTAGATTTTAGTGCAGCAAAGAGTAATGTTATACCTGGACGCTTATCGGGGGTTTCGGTTTTAGGAATGATTCTGTCAATCCCTGCTTCAACTTTACATTCAATAACAGAGGTAGCAAACCCAGCTGCAGATTGTGCACAAGTTTTAGCCCAAGTCGCGGTTTCCGCCGTCATGAGAATACGAGCAACTTGCATATCAAAGGCTTCAGCGAATGTATCTTCTATTTCTACTCCATTCAGTTCCATTGTTTAAACCTCGAACCAAAGTCGTAATGATTAATAATAACGTTACCGTACAACCTAAATCTGTTTATGCTAGTTCCACAATTTGCGAATATCCTATAAAAGCACATGATCAACAATGGAGTTACTATAAAATGACCGCTTCCAAAATTGTACTACAACCTACCTTTGATCCTACTGAGCGAATTCCCATAGATTTGAGTAACATTTCTCCAGATACACTGGCAGGAAAATCGCTAGATAAAATTACTAAAATGAAAATTTGGCGTGGAAATCGTCGCACCACCCTTGGAAAATTATTCGAAGTGACTGGTAAGGGTGATAAATCCGCTGAGAAAATAACGATTGAAGTACTAGGTAAAATCCCTCAATGTCGCCATTTTGGACAAGACATGACCACTGGAAAAATCGTGGTAAAAGGGGAAGTAGGGATGCATCTAGGTGCACGTATGAAAGGGGGGACTATTGAAGTCAAAGGAAATGTCGACCACTGGTTAGGAGCGGAAATGTCGGGCGGAGCAATCCGCGTAAGAGGAAATGTCGGAGATAAAGCGGCATCTGCTTACCTAGGAAGTAATTATGGTATGAACGGCGGGAGCTTATACATCACAGGTAATGTTGGTCATGAACTGGGGATGGGGATGCGGCGAGGAGTCATTGTCGTTGATGGAGACACAGAATCGTTTACTGGAACACGCATGCTAGCAGGAACTATCATCATCAGAGGTCAATTAGGGCCTCGTGCTGGTGCATCGATGCGTTATAAGGGTACAATCATTGCCCTTGGCAAAGTAGATTCCCTTATGCCTACGCATCTGTTTAACGGCGAATATTCTGAAATGCTATTTCTGCGGTTACTCCTCGATGCGATTGAAAAAGAGATTCCAGGGGTCACATTTACTGAAAAGGAACGGGTCGGTCCCTATCTTCGATTTACTGGTGATTTTGGTTCGGGAGGTCGAGGGGAGTTACTCTTGTTTAAGCCAACGAACACTCATATTCTTGGAGCTAGAAATAATGGCGAATGAAACTCAACCCAGCGTTAACAAACTCGCAATGCACAAAATGATGCGCCTCATCAGTGAAAGTGATCTGCTTCGCGTGAAGGTACACAAAACCAAAGGCAAAGCCACATTAATCGATTGCGGGATTGATGTTCCTGGAAGCCTTGAAGCAGGTCGCCTCGTCGCAGAAGTCTGTATGGGTGGACTAGGAACTGTTGAACTTGATACAACTAGTATAGGTAATTCTACATTTCCAGCGGCACGAGTTACAAGTGATAATGCGCCCCTGGCATGTATAGGATCCCAAGCAGCCGGATGGAATGTTAAAGTTGAGGGGTTCTTTGCCCTCGGCTCTGGTCCCGCTCGTGCACGAGCCCAAGTCGAGACAAAACTTTATGACAAGCTTAACTATAAAGACAAACACAAAGAAGCAATTCTTATTTTAGAAACACGGACCCTACCTAATCCTGCTGTATGTGAATACGTTGCTGAAGCGTGTAACATCGAAGAAAAAGACCTCTATCTCCTTGTAGCTCCTACAGCCAGTATTGTGGGCTCCGTACAGATTGCAGCTCGGATTGTAGAAACAGGGATTCATAAGCTCAAAATTCTGGGATATGACTTCCGAAAGGTTCTCAGTGGCATTGGTTTATGCCCCATTGTTCCCGTCGCACGGAAAGATATGCGGGCGATGGGAATTACTAATGACGCGATTTTAATGATGGGTGAAACCTTCCTGTTCATCCAATCAACAGAGGATGATGATTTGGCTGATCTCATTGGGCAAGTTCCATCCTCGACTTCATCAGATTACGGCAAACCCTTTCACCAAATCTTCAAGGATGCTGAAGGGGACTTTTATAAGATTGATAAGATGCTTTTTGCACCTGCCCACATTACTATCAATGATTTACGAACAGGACGCTACCATACTGCAGGACACCTGGATCCACAACTATTCTTGGAAGCCTTGGCAACAACTTTGAAGTGAATTTATTATCAATCAATTAATTTTACCTCAAAAATCAAAAATTTCGAACATCATTAAACATATCATCTTCTAACCAATTACAAGCTAATTTATTTCTAATATATCGTAGAATTGATGATGAATTGCATGTACAAGGAAAAGAAGAAACAATAATTCGCTCAAAATAACTCAGAATAACTTACAATAACATAAACTATTGAAGGATTGAAGTTGACAGGGACAAAAAAAATTACAACTGATGAAGCAAAAACTACAGTTACCAAGGAAATTATGAAAAAAATGTCAACTAGTCTAAATGGCCTGTCTTCTGAAGAAGCCTCCAAGCGTTTAGAGATTTTTGGTCCAAACGAAATAGTAGAGAAGAAAAAGAATCCGCTTTTAAAATTTCTAGGTTATTTCTGGGGACCTATACCTTGGATGATTGAAGCGGCTGCGATCCTATCGGCTATCATACAACATTGGGAAGATTTTGTAGTCATCCTTATGATGTTAATGATTAATGCCGGTGTTGGGTTCTGGCAAGAAAAGAAGGCGGATGACACTATTGAGCTTTTAAAACACAAATTAGCCACTCAGGCTAGAGTACTCAGGAATGGAAACTGGATTGATGTTCCAGCTAGAGAACTTGTACCCGGGGATATGGTTCGGATCCGACTTGGTGATATGATTCCTGCTGATTTGAAACTTACGGAAGGTGATTATCTACAGACAGATGAATCTGCTTTAACTGGTGAGTCACTTCCTGTTGAAAAAAAGGTGGACGATGTTGCTTATTCTGGTTCCATTGTTCGACAGGGCGAAATGAATGGACTCGTCATCACCACCGGGATGCAGACGTACTTTGGAAAAACTGCACAACTCGTAGAGGAAGCGAAAACCCGTAGTCACTTCCAAGAGAGTGTAGTAAAAATCGGAAATTATCTAATCATTATCGCTGTCGTCCTGGTAGCTTTAGTCTTTGTCGCATCCTTTCTTCGCTATGAATCGATTCTAGAGACACTGCAATTTTCTTTAGTGCTCTTAGTAGCCGCAATTCCTGTTGCGTTACCAGCAGTTCTTTCTGTGACTTTGGCAGTAGGTGCACTCAATTTAACTAAACGTGGCATCATCGTTTCAAAACTTCGAACCATTCAAGAATTGGCTGGTGTCGACATCCTATGCTCAGACAAAACAGGTACAATTACGAAAAATGAAATTGCTGTTGCGGATGTTATCCCGCAAAAGAACTTCACAAGACAAGATGTCATCAGACTGGCAGCCATTGCTTCTCGGGAAGAAGATAAAGACCCGATTGATATGGCAATCATTATCAAAAATAAGGCAGAACATTCAAATAATGACCAAAATTCATCATTTGAGACCCTAACCTTTAAGCCATTTGACCCAGTTACAAAACGTACAGAAATCACCATAAAAGAAGCTGGTAAAGATCAGTTCAAGGTTTCCAAGGGTGCACCTCAAGTTATTCTCGCCCTAATAGCGGATAAAAAAAAGTTATCACAAGATATCGATGACCAAGTAAATGCTTTTGCGCAGAAAGGGTTTCGAGCTTTAGGC
>JABXGY010000371.1 GCA_016550395.1 archaeon
GAGATTTCTGCAAGCGGTTTTCGCGAACGGGATGATTTCTTTGTCTTCAACCAATCAATGCCTCCCAAAAGCAAGCTGTTGGCTTTTGGTAATGGAGAATGATATAAAGTTTCCTGCTGATTTAACGGAGAAATCCCTGAGATGATTATTTATGTCAGATATTCGATGTTTCATTGCCGTTGAGATAGACGATACCACAGTCATACGACAAATTCAGAAGATACAGCGAGACCTCTCGTCCAGTGGAGCTAGGCTTAAACTAGTTAAACCGGAAAATCTGCATTTTACTCTCCATTTTCTTGGCAATACTCACGAACAACGAATCCCCGAATTGGCGAACATACTTAATGATATTGAAGGAAAATCCTTTGATGTAGAATTAGTGGGTGTAGGTTGTTTTCGTCCTCAACGTCCACGAGTTATCTGGATTGGGTGTACAACCGGCACCGATCAACTTATCAATCATCAAAAATTCCTAGGAAAACAGCTTAGAGCACATGGTTTTCCCTCTGAGAAGCGAAAATATACACCACACCTCACCATCGTGAGAGTGCGTAGCGGCGAGAATCGAGTTCAATTAATGAAGCTCGTGGATGAACACGCAAACCATAATTTTGGCACCTTCAAAGCTCATGCAATCAAATTAAAGAAGAGTACACTTACTCCAAAGGGTCCAATTTATGATGATCTGGCTGTGCAAAGATTAAATGACGATGATGATTAAGTTCCTAATCAAACGACAGCCTGTTGAGGGGTGACTCGATGAAAATCCTTGTGACTGGTGCGACGGGATTCATTGGTCGTAAACTGGTAAGAAAGTTAATCAAAGAGGGACATGAGGTTTCTGCACTAGTCCGAAGAACAAGTGATGTCTATAAACTTCCAAAAAGGCTTCGTTTAGTCGAAGGAGACATGCTAGAGATACGTTCTTTACAAAAGGCGATCCAAAATATTGAAATCGTGGTGCATCTTGCTGCTTATTTTGATTTTTACCCTAAAGATAAGGAATTATTATATCGGGTGAATGTGGATGGCACTCAAAACATTCTTGATGCGAGTGTAGCAGCATCAGTTTCGCGTTTCATTTATATTTCCACAACAGAAGTAATTGGTCCGGTAAAGGATCCACCTGCAACAGAAGAGACGGAATTACGACCCCAATTTAACTATTCAAAAAGCAAGATCCGAGCAGAAGAGCTTGTCCGAGCCACGACAGCTAAAACAGAGCTTGAGCATGTTATACTTCGATCCACGGGAATTATGGGAGAAGGAGACTTTTATACGGCCTTCGAAGCAATCGAAGCAGTTAATGAATGCCAAATCCCAATGCTCCCGGGAGACGGAAAAAAGCACATCATGTATATTCATGTCAATGATGTCGTTCGGGGAATAGTTGCCGCTTTAGATGCAAAAAACGCAGCAAATCAAACCATAATCCTCTGCCCTGATGAACCCATGACCTGGAATGATCTTTTCGAATTCTTAGGAGAAACTCTGGGAGTGGACCCTCCCCGTCGTAAAATTCCTACAGTTCTCGCAAAGTTAGGGGTAGGAATTCTTAGCCCGTTTAAAAACCGTGAAAAAACTACGTTCTTGTGGCACATGAAAACGACACAGAGTATGGATGAAGAACGATGGTACTCGAATGAAAAGGCAAAAACTCTTCTTGGCTGGGCACCTCAAATCACTATGCAGGAAGGTTTGATCCGCGCAATAAATTGGTATTATGAACATGGTCATCTCGATAATAAACACTTGAAAAAAAACACCGATAAGTAAAAGCTGTCAACTTCTAATCCTTACTCAATCGTGAGATTATCAGAAATTTCTCTTTAGAGAAAAGGAATTAAAAGGACAAGTGAAGTTTAGAGACCAGTTCGTGGGCCGGTGGTCTAGATCCCACTCGGCAAACGCCCATGGCTAGATTGGTATGATGCCTGCCTGGGGCGTGGTTTATCGAAAAGGTAAATCCCTTATCAGGTGATCCCGCGTTCAAATCGCGGCCGGCCCACCATTCCATTCTTCTTAAAATTTTACTTACTGATTTTCCACCAAGGTTTAAGGGCTTTTTTCGTCTCTGCGAGTAACATTGTCACGTATTTTTTAATTCGCGAGTCTTCGGTTGGTGGTTCTTCCGCAACAGGATCTCCGTGACCGCTCAAGGCAACAAGGGTGTTATAAATTGATTCTGAGAGAGCTCGAAGCTCATAACCGCCTTCGAGAAACATGACAACCTGTCCTTTACAGATTTTTTGAGCGAATTCCATCACAAGTTGTGTCGCTGTGAAATAGGCTGTGGCACTTAACTGAAGTCCTGTCAGATAATCGCGAAAATGACCATCGTATCCAGCGGAGACAAGAATAGCTGTTGGTTGGAATTGTTGAACAATTGGAGGGAATATTGTGGAGAGTGCACGGAGAAAAGAGAGGTCGGTTGTTCCGGGGGGAAGAGGAAGGTTGATAGTATATCCCCTGCCGGGTCCTTCGCCAAGTTCATCTGTGTACCCTGAATAGCCTGGGTATAATGTGCGTCCATCTTGGTGAAATCCGAGATAGAGAATATTGGATTCATTATAATGGATTTCTTGAGACCCATTCCCATGATGCGCATCAATATCAAGAATTAACACCCGACTATCTGGAATAGTGGTTGTTATGTGACGAGCTAGCACGGAAATGTTATTGAAAAGACAAAATCCTCGGGCGGATTGTGCGTTGGCGTGATGACCGGGTGGACGAATTAATGCGAAGGCATTTTTTAGATTTCCAGCTTGCATTTCCTGCCATGCTTTGATTCCTGCACCCGCAGCAAGTAGTGCAGCAGTAAAGGATCCCTTTGATGTACGGGTGTCAGCGTCTAATCGGGCTTCTCGATCTGATGCGTTTTGGATGAGATTAATGTAGTCTTTGGTATGGACCTGTTCCAAGTCAGATAGGGCTACTGTGGAAGGTTTTTGCAGAATAATATTGACCTCATCAAAGACTTTTCGTTCCTTGAGATACTTCATGACTGCTGTTAGACGTTCAGGTCGTTCGGGATGCCCATATCCCATGTCATGTTTCAAGCAATCAGGATGGTAGAATAAACCGGTCGTCAAGTTGTAAGCCTCACACAAACCAATTTATTTAATCAAGAGTAAGTTGTGTTTGTCGTGTGGCTTGGCGCTGCGTACCCTTTAATGCTTGTTCATCTTCGGGTTTGATAGTTCCACCGCATTGTTGCATAATTGACCTGGCGATTTGAGGTCCAATGGTTGGAATCGCTGCAAGTTGTGCGATGGGTGCGTCTCGGATTCGATTCTGCGATATGAAGCCAGCTCGGAATAAGAATCGTGCGCGGACCCGCCCGATACCTTGAAGCTCAACTAATTCGGTTAATTCACGTCTAACCCCATACCTTACCCGTAGCTCAAGTTCTTCTAACTCCGGAATTAGTTCTTTGTGTTTAAAAATTGGGGCTAGTTCACGACACGCATATAGGAGCCAAGCTTGTGTATCTACAAGTCGAAGTAAATCCCCAGAGCCGATTTTGAATTGGTTAATGAGTTGGTCTTCAGGGAGCTCTTCAACCCAAGCTTTTGCTAGAAGAGCAGTTTTTACTTCGGCAAGAAAGAATTCATAGCGATCTCGGTAGTAACGAGGATCAGGAACAGAGATTAAGAATTCGTCGATGTGTTCAATGACATAATCATGAAACTTCTCATCTTCTCCACGGCGGAGATAGAGATTGGCCATATCAGGTGTGTGACAGATTAGATGTAAGAATGAGACGTCTGTGGTTTGATCCATTTTATTAGAAGCCCTGGTAAGCCCTTCACGTATAATTACAGCAGATTTAGGATCGATGTACAATTGTGAGGTTCGTCGTCCAAAGGAAGTTGCGAATAATCGTTTTTTTCGCTGTTCCAACAAAGCTTCATCTTTGAGAAATTTGACAATCAAATCAATCATGTATTCGACTTCATCAGGATCGCGTTGGTGACCGAAGAAGGTTTGTTGAATGAAGTTCATGATGCCTTCTTTATCAGAGGCATAATTCATTGCAATCGTTGAAAGGACATGACTGCGGAGTGCAGATTCGCTTGCTAGTTTGGAAATTATACTTTCAGGGTTTCCAAGGATGTAGTAATCGAGAAGAAAATCACGTTCTCCTTCATTTCGGGCTAAAAGAATTGCTGTGCCCGTTTTATCGTATTTTGGTCGACCCGCGCGTCCAGCCATTTGTTTGTATTCTAAGACTGGAATGGGTTGGTAACCCTCAATTCGGTCAAAGCGTCGATATTCTTGGATGATTACTACACGAGCTGGAAGGTTAACCCCAGCTGCAAGTGTTGGTGTAGCACAGATAACTTTTATGAGATTTTGTCGGAAGGCTTCTTCGATGAGTTTGCGTTCTGAATAGCGTAATCCCGCATGATGAAACGCCACTCCAGCCCGAATATTTCTGGCGAGGGCCTCAGATACCTGTGTGACTTCTCCCAAATGAAGGAGTTTTTCAGCGAGATTTCCTAGTTGTTCTTGTTTGCCTTTCTTGAGTTGAGGGGCAACGACGGAGCTTAATTTCTGTGCGGTTCTTACTGCGGAACGACGTGTGTTAAGAAATGCCAGAAGTTGCCCTTTTTTTTGAAGCACGCGACGTGTGATATCTCCGATAGGGAAGGTCGTTGAGGATGAGTAACTTTCCTCTCTGTCATCACCAAAGAATACTTTGCCCTCATAATAGACACCTTCGCGAAGAGTAACTGGACGCCAATCACTTACCACGGAATCTCCGTTGAGCCACTCAGCTAGTTCTTCAGCATTATCCACAGTAGCACTTAGGGCCAGAATTTGGGCCTTTGGAGCTATTTGGCGTAATCTCGCAAGTACAACTTCTAAAGTAGGACCACGCCCAGGATCATTAATGAGATGGACTTCATCAGCAATGACTATTGCGATCTGAGACATCCACTTAGCCCGGTGGCGAAGGAGTGAATCTGCACGTTCGTTTGTACATATCAATAGGTCATATGCGCCATACTTTTCTTCAACAGTATCATAATCCCCAGTTGTGATTCCAACATTTACTCCCAGCTTCGAATATGATTGGAATTCCTCATACTTCTCTGAGGCAAGGGCCCGTAAAGGGCAAAGGTAGAGAGCCTTTCCGCCCTTTTCTAGTATTGATTTGAGCATACAGAATTCAGCGATGAGAGTTTTACCCGAAGCTGTTGGTATAGCTAAAACTACATTCTTCCTATCAAGTATCCCCGTTTTGAGAGCTTCTTCTTGAGGGGGATACAAAGTAGAAATTCCTTTCTCCTGGAAGTATTCCTTGATACGGTTTTCTAAAGGTAAATCAGCAACCCGTTTAATCTCATTATCCCACCTAAGGTAATTAACTTCCAGCAAAGAGAAGAATTCCGGGTCGGGGTGAATAGATTTCTCCTTCTTTGACTAATTGATTTATGGCTTCTTGGACAAACGTCTCTGAGAGATTAGCGAGTTTTGCCCGTTCCAATAATTTCTCAATAGGCACGCCAGTAGGAGATTCTTTAGCGAGGTCGCGAA
The DNA here is from genome assembly GCA_016550395.1 of archaeon. Lineage (GTDB taxonomy): Archaea > Asgardarchaeota > Hermodarchaeia > Hermodarchaeales > Hermodarchaeaceae > Hermodarchaeum. Next base: position 5,551 of record JABXGY010000371.1, read on the forward strand.
TCATCATGAGAATCGCACGAAGTTTTTCACGTTGTGATCTAGGACGCCCAATCATAATATTATCAACATCATATTCTCCAGTTTCATGGTCGAAGCCCACTTGCTGGAGTGAAACTTGGACCAAACGAATCGCAGCCTGCGCATCCTCCGCGATGACCTTTTCCCGCAACGCCATTTTAGCATGGGCCTCAGCCAACCGAATTAGTGATTCCAGCTGACGGGCAGTAATAGGCACAGGTGCATTTTCCCGTTCACCCGATTTACGCATCCCAAGATAGAACTCCTTGACTACATTCAACGCCTCATCCGTTAGCTCAGGACTTATACTCCGACGCGCAAAGGCAATGTACTTACGAAGCAACTC
>JABXGY010000372.1 GCA_016550395.1 archaeon
AACTTCAAGGCCTTTTACATGAACAGCATCATCTGATGCATTGTATCGTTTACCTAGGGCACGCACTCCTTCAGCCAAGATATTACCAAAGCCTTCTCGTACTGCGATTCGTTTGATTAGAGTAATCTGTGGATCCGGGTCCCCCCATTTCAGATCCATTCCAACCTCTTTCTTGGTCAATTTTCCTTGGTCCATTAGGTAATAAGCAAAACCGATAGTAGTGCCACAGCTAATTGTGTCCAATCCCAATTCATCGCAGAGATGAGCTGCATAGGTGACAGCTTCGAGATCATCGCAGAGAATCATAGAACCCAGTGCGCCAAGCGTTTCATATTCGGGTCCACTTGTTTGAGAAAGTTTATACTTCCCTTTAGGAATTTCAACAACGCGACCACATCGTATTGGGCAAAGGTAACAACCACTGGTTCCCACCAAAATAGTTTCAGCCATTGTAGATCCACTGATATTGTCATAGGTTGGAAATTCGCTGGCTGTCCAGTACTTGTTTGGCATCGAACCTATCTCTTGGCTATGACCAACAAATGCGGCTGTACCTAATTCTTTGTACAAGCTAACTTGGAAGTCTTCCATTAATGCTTTTGTAGCTGTTCGGACTAATTTTAGGAGCTCATCTGGTTTTGCCACGGGAACTGGTGTATCACCGATAGCCACGATTGCTTTGAGATTCTTACTTCCCATTATAGCTCCTAATCCCATTCGACCAGCAGTGCGACCGCCTTCTGTCATGATACTTGCGAATTTCACCAGATTTTCTCCCGCTGGTCCTATCACTAAGGAAGCCATTCGTTTTTCATCATAGGCTTTGTGAAGCTGGGTGATGGTTTCGGTGACACGGAGAGACCATAACCTAGGTTTTTCCTGTAGATTGGCTTGCCCATTGTGAATTGTGAGAAGCGTAGGTTGAGCTGCTTGGCCTTTGATGAGCACACCATCATATCCTGCATGTCGAATGCGAGCGCCGATATCACCACCAATATTGCATTCTCCCCATAATCCAGTTAAGGGAGACTTGGCACAAATACTGAGCCGCCCGCATAGAGGGACTCGAGTTCCAGTTAATGGACCAGCAAGTAGTAAAAGCGGATTATCTGGTCCAAGTGGATCTAATTCCTTTGACAGTAAAGAATACAATATTCTTGCTGCTAGTCCCGCTCCACCAAGATATTGTCGCGCCCAATCAAGTGGTGTTGATGAATCTTTGAGAGTTCCTGTGGTAAGATCAACATGGAGTATTTTTCCCGTGTAACCGTAACTATCCTTTTTCGTCAACATCATAACCTCTTTACGCAGAATTGTTTTGTGGGAATTAGAAATCGATGGCTTTTCCTTCATACATATAGTGCCAAAAACGTTTCATATCTTCAGTGGTGGGTTCTCGGCAATTGAAGATGTTTACAGCCGATTCAGATGTCAGGCGGACCAAATCATCAAAGTTCTTATCGAACTTTTCCTTTGATATTCCATATTCTTTGAGACTTCGAGGAACCTCCATCTCCTTCATAATTTTGACAACTTTATCGCGTAACTTGATAGTTGCCGTTTTGTCATCATCGCTAGAATCAGCAGCCCCGACAGCTCGTGCGAGTTCTCCATAGAGATTGGAATGAGTCTTCATAGCGTATTCAATGGAATAGGGGAGAACTATTCCTACGGTAATTCCATGAGGTATTTTGAAGACAGCCCCCATGGCATGACCAAATGAGTGGGTGATGCCGAGGAAGGAATTACTCCAAGCAAGTCCACTGAGCGTTGCGGCATTGTGGAGTTTTTCACGTGCCTCTGAATTCTCAGGATTTTCATAAACACGGGGAAGGTATTCGAAAATCATGCGTGTACTGTGAATAGCTAAACCATTACTGAAATCGTTGCGCCATTGAACCGTATATCCATCAATCGCTTGTGCTAATGCGTCCATTCCGGAGGATGCAATGACTTTAGGAGGCAATGATTTTGTGAGGACAGGATCTAAAATGGAAACATATGGTATCAAGACAGGATGGTTGAGTTCCATTTTGTAATTTTCCTTACTATTTGTGATAACTGCAGAAGCTGTTGCATCAGAACCTGTTCCGGAAGTCGTGGGGATTGCTATCAGAGTCGTGGTTTTTTTTTTTATTTGTGTTTTTGGGAATATATTAACAAAAGTGGGGTGAGGTTTGTAAAAAAAAAAAATTGTTTAATTTTGCAAAGAAAAGGCAAATCCACCCCCAACGCCAAATAAAAAATGGGG
>JABXGY010000373.1 GCA_016550395.1 archaeon
AAACCTGCTTTGGCGAACTTGGTTTTGAGAATCTTCACGGCTGCGTCCAAGTATTTTTTACCCAAATTGGCAGTGGCTTGACGTGGATCTTTACCCAGGATTCTTTCTGGGAAAATTGATGGGTCCTGTGGTAGCTTCGATTGGTCAACTAGGTCGGGTCGGAGGGCCAACATTATCGAGGTTTCATTCTGTCCTGCGTGATCAATCTGATACTTCCATGCCCGTTTGATATCGGCGGTAACGCCGAAGAGCTTCAATCCGAACCGCGCTTCACGTTCAGAGATGTCTTTCACCCAGGACCAGCGGGAGGGTCCATGTCCATCGGCGAACACGGCTTGGAATCCGGCTCTTTTTATTTGGGTTAGAATCATGTCAATTAGTAATTTGAAGAAGCCATTTGACACCCAGTAGCAGCTCCCTTCGAGTTGTCGTGGTGGCAGTGTATCAGGTATTGCGTCCATCCCATAGAATGTCTGCCCATTGTGAGTGAGAATTGCTTGGTCGGGTCCTAGATGTATAGGGGGCATCACAATCCCCCCCAACTGCCGGGCACAAGCCACCATTAATTCTTCACTCTGGATGCTATCTGAGCCTAATGGGAGATGATCACCATGCCATTCCAATGTGCCCAAGGGCAAATACGCCACAGGTCTTTCTTTCAAACGTTTTCGGAATTCATGGGGAAGCAGCTCAGTGTAATGCACCTTTTCTTCCTTGATATTCATGTCAACTCACCTGGAATTCCTGTGTAGCAAATAGGTTTGGAGAGTACATAAGCGAAATGGACCCACGATAAGTAAGAGGATTGTAGAAGCGATTATTCGATTCTTGGTGCATTCATTTGTTCAGAAGAACTCCCCTAGAGCTTACATTGGAGTGGGCTAGAACGCGGCTGTATGCTGCCGGAAATACTGGTGGTGTTGCGCTTCGGTGGGGTTGACACCCCTTTTTCTTTTCGTTATTCGCCTTGGTTTCTAATTCAATGCAAACTTCGTGGAAGATGTTTTTTGCAGTGTCAACTTCAGAGTTGAAGGGAGGTTGAGAGTTCTATTTTTGCTTTTGGTGAAGTTTTCGAACTTGTCTTGGTTTTTTCTTGCCTAATTGTTTGAGTTTCATTATCCATGGAGTCCTGACGTAAATGGCGCCATATCCGGGTTCAACTAAAGGTGTGATACCGAATCCTTTGCGATTTTTCTTTCTATTTCGTCGGCGACGAGTCATCGACGGTCATGTAGATGCAGTAATTTGACCTATTAAAATTCAAGCGTTGCCTGCCTCTAAAAGGTGAGAAGAATTGGGAGTTCGGTGCGGAAATGAAATCTAGGGGTCCTGTGTTATTACGGGTTTGAAGTGCACTTACCAGTATTGAGAAATATGGGACGTGTCTCTGTAATTCATTTAGCGAATCAGGTTGTGTGATTGATGATTTGTAAAGTGCGAGATGTGGCTATCCATTACAAGGTTGTTGGCCAAGGAAGACCGATTGTATCGCTTCATGGATTTACCCTTGACCATCGGTCCATGATTGGGTGTTTTGAACCGATATTTACGCATCGGGAGGGATGGCAACGCATCTATCTGGATCTCCCTGGGCATGGGAAAACGGCTGGACGGGAGTGGATCCAGTCCTCGGATGATGTATTGGATCTATTGTTTGGGTTCATCGATACGGTCATTCCCGATAAACGGTACTTGGTGGCGGGGCTTTCTTATGGAGGATACCTTGCGCAAGGATTAGTCAATAAGAAATCAGACATGGTAGATGGGGTTCTGTTGATAGTGCCACGAATCGTTGGGAATCCGCAAGCAAGAGCGCTTCCCCCCAAGATGGTGATAGCAAGGGAAGAGGCGTTCTTGGCTAGTTTGAGTCCAGGAGATCGTGAAGACTTTGAGGAGGTCGCGGTGATTCAGACTCAGAACCATTGGCAACGCTACTCGCAAGTGATTACCCCTGCTGTAAAAATAGCTGATACCGCGTTTTTGGAACGCTTCGATCCGCGAAAGGATGATTTCAGCTTTGCGATTAATTCCCCCTCATTTCGCTTTGACAAACCGACGTTGATTCTCGTCGGTCGCCAAGATCATTGGATTGGCTATCGCGATGCCTGGAACATTCTTGAGCATTACCCACGCGCGACTTTCGCCGTATTAGACAGCGCTGGCCATGCACTTCAATTGGAACAATCACTATTGTTCAACGCTCTGGTTAGCGAATGGCTTGATCGAGTGGAAGAAATGCAGATAAGCTGATGAAATTCAAATGGACCTGTGGGTTTCCGTTTGGATTTGTTCACTATTGTTAGAATCGCTTAATGCGAGTTTGGGTTTTAGAAAGCGTTCACAGAGGAGAGAACTTAATACTACTAGGAACATAGCTGTGGATACGAATGTGATACTAGCCAATAAGAACTGGGGCATCCAAAAGGGTCCAAACGACGTCAGTAAGAAAATCGTGATGAAACTGATGATTAACATGACCACAAGTTTTGCTCCTTCCCTCATGAGCTGGCGTGTTACACGGGCATCGATATAGCTCCAAATAGGGGATACAATACAATATGGTAGGGCTAAAGCGATGGCTAAGAAGGAATTCGATAAGAATGCCCATACAATAATTCCAACTGAGACCACTGGTGACACGATAAAGAGAATGAAAAAGATGGGTTCGCTTAATCCTTTCCGCGATTCTTTAGTGGACATATTTTGTTCCCTCTGTGTGGATTTGGGAACCTGAGACCAAAAATGTTACCAAGAGCGAAAACCGGCTTGAGTTTTGCATACCTATTGGAGTTTCAAACCAGTGGGTTATGGCAACAATTGCAATAATCGCATTCGATGCATTATATGCCTGGAGGTAACAGCTTGCTAACCTCAGTGGATTATTCAGCGTTATGGCTAGCTTGATTTGGTGGGGTTCATGCTTTCTATGCAAGACCCACAGAGTGGGCTGTGAAGAACCAAAGGATGGGGGCTAGTACGAGGGCGAGGAGAAATCCGAAGGGGAGCCAGCTGAGGAAGAATCC
>JABXGY010000374.1 GCA_016550395.1 archaeon
GATACAGACAAACTCATGTATCGGCGAAAGAAACGTTGGTTTGAGAAATTTAGGTGGTTTAAAACATCTGAAAATTTTTTGGTCTTAGGAGGACGCGATGCTGCGAGTAACCAACAACTCATCCGGAAATATCTTGATGAATCTGATCTCTTTTTCCATGCAGATTTTGCCGGAGCTCCAGTAGTAATTGTCAAAACAGAAGGAAGAGAGGTTTCGAAAGAAGAGTTAATGGAAATCGCCATTTTTGCTGTGAGTTATTCGCGCGCATGGAAAGCCGGTAGGAGCGCTGCAGATGCTTATTGGGTAACTAGTGACCAGGTTTCTTTAAGCGCCCCATCAGGGGAGTTTTTACCAAAAGGCGCTGTGATGGTTAGGGGAGAACGGAATTACATTCGAAATAATCCAGTTCGTATAGCTATTGGGGTGATTATAGAGGAAGGATTTCCTATCATTATAGCAGGACCTGAGTCAACTATTCGGCAAAAGACTAAGGTTTTCACAATAATAACCCCGGGAAAAATAAAGGTCTCAGATGCTGCAAAACGATTGAGAACTGATTTTTCTGAAAGAGTACCCTCCGAATTTCAAAGCCAAGTTCGAGCCTTAAGTATCGATGAAATTATCGCGATTTTACCTCCAGGTCCAATTGATTTTGTTAAAGAGTGAATGTTACTTTGATGTTTGTTATGAAAGAGCCAAACTATTTTGAGTAACGAAGCCAATTAGGGTTTACGAGTTGAGAAAGGTGCATGTTGAAAAAATTATGGCCAGTCCAGTAAAGACCATAGATAAAGATCAAGCAGTTTCGATGGCATTAGAGTTGATGGAAAAATATGGGATCTCTGCGATTCCTGTAACAGATAATAATCGTCTGGTAGGGTTAATCACTGAACTAGACATTTTAGATCGGCTAGGATCAGCTCGAGCAGGAAAACTAACCCCATCTAGCATTCATGTTAGTTCTGTTATGGAGTTGAAGCCTAAAACCGTTGAACCGTCAACTGATATATTCAAAGCAGCAAAATTACTTTTAGAACGTCAAGAACGGGCTTTACCAGTCGTAAAAGATGACGAAATTGTTGGAATAATTACTAATACGCATTTTGTAAAAAAATGCCTTGATATTGATAAGCACTATGTTCGTGATCTTAAACTGGAAAAGCCAATCAGCATCAGTCCTACCGAACGAGTTGTTCATGCCCGTCAGTTAATATTGGCAAAGGGGATGCCAGGTTTGCCCGTATTTGATCAAGGGAAGGTAATTGGATTAGTTACTAAAAAACGGTTGGCACTGGGCTTTGCTGCGTTTCGCCGAGAAACACCAGCGAAATACCAAAGCACCCGCTTGCGGGATTTTCGTGTATTGAATATTTTTACGACAACAGAGTTAACAACCACACTTAATACTACGGTCGGTGAAGCTGCTGAGCTTCTTCTACGTGAACATCAACATCTTCTACCTGTTATGAAGAATGAAAAATTGGTTAACATTCTAATACGGCGTAATCTAGTTGACTTTGTTGCGAACCGTTTTACTCCGCATAACAACATGAGCCATTAACCCGGTGAAACAATTCAATGTCTAAATTACTCACCCTCAAAGAAGGAACACTTCTAATAAGACTCGCTCGTCAGGCAATTGAGCGCTTCATTCGTGACCAACAACAACTAGAATTACCAAAAACTGATTCAGAAGCTTTACATGAGAATCGGGGGGTTTTTGTAACATTGAAGAAACAACACCCCCAAACTAAGCAAGAGTGGATGTTGAGGGGGTGTATAGGTCGATTACAATCTGGACCTACTAACCTGATGAAACCGATTTCTTTGCTTGAAGCAACACGGCAAGCGGCGCTAAGTTCAGCCCTCGACGATCCCCGATTCCCTGCCGTACGGGTTGATGAACTTGAATTGATTCTAGTTGAAGTGAGTGTTCTGACGAAACCTGAGCTCCTTACCATAACTGACAGGACAACACTAGTAGACCAGATTGAGATTGGAAAGGATGGATTGATAATTGAAGGAAAGGGATGGCATCGGGGTTTGCTTCTCCCTCAAGTTGCACCTGAGCAAGGTTGGAATGCTAAAGAGTTCCTTCAAGGTTGTTGTCAAAAAGCAGGATTACCAGAAGATAGTTACTTGGATTCCAATGTTAAGGTTTTTAAATTTCAAGCTCAGATTTTCGCCGAAACTAGTGTAAGTGGAGAGGTTATTGAACGGTCCTTTTAATGCTACTTAATACCTGTTGGAATTGGGGGTGTATTATTTACTTCGTCAAGTACCATAAGCGTGTTGATACTAGTGATACCCGGAATCTTTGATAACGATTTTTGAAGAATAGAAGCAAAATCAGAAACATCACTCGCAATAAGTCGAACAACCAGATCGACGGTTCCTGCAGTTTTTGTTATTGACAAAATTTGAGGTAGCTTATGCAATTGCTTCGAAACCGTGTCTGCCCGGCCATGTTCCGTGCGGACAAGGAGAAGTGATTGTATTGGCCAACCAATCTTCGCCCAATCCAATTCAACACCGAGTCTAGTGATGATCCCCCGAGTCATAAGGCTATTAATACGATTTCGTGCTGCAGTAGCACTAAGCCCTACGCTTCGTCCCAATTCAGAGAATGAGATACGTGAATTGGATTGTAATACTTCGAGAATCTGTTGATCCACTTCATCCAACATGTTAATCGGGACTCCCTCGAAATAGTCTTGTTACGAGTGCTTAAAAGCATAGTCGCCCAGAATTCAATCAATGTTTTCGTTACAAAAAATTAGAACTAGCATTTTGGATCAGATTCGTCCCACCCAGTTTGAGATTGATGAAAGTTTCCGAATTTATTCGAAAATTAAAGAAAGCATTCAAAGTGTAGCTAAAGATCGAAAACTTGAACTTGCATTTATTGAACTTGAAGGGTCATCGGGACGAAAACAGACTCAACTTCGAAGTTGGCGAGAACTGGATATATTCATTGGGTTATCTCCATCCATTTTACCGGAATCAATCGGGTTAGAAAAATCCAAGAAACATTTCGTTAGAAAACTCTTCAAAGAACTCGTAAAAGAGGTGGCAATTGTCGCAGCTCAACAAGTCGGAGCACAAACTGCAAATATTGCCTATGCTGAGCATCCATACGTTTCCATAAATTTAAACAAGTATTTGGTAGATTTAGTATTTTGTTTTGATCTTACCCCGGAATACATCATGGAAAATGGACCAATTACTGCTGTTGATCGAACTCCTCATCATTCGCGCTTTGTTGATGCAAACCTGACACAACAACAACGTGATGATGTGCGCATTTTCAAAGCATTTTGCCATTCAGTATTTGTGTATGGAGATTCAAGCCCAGTTGGACGTAGTGGATTTACTGGTTTTAGTACTGAGATGTTCATCTATCATTCAAAAAACATCGATTCTGCCTTCGATTTTCTTTCTCAATCTCCAACAATCTGTCTGGATTTTTTTGGTCGTTCTTCACAAGAATTACGGAATTCCTTTCCGAAAGATTTCTTAGTTATTACTGACCCTACAGACCCAAAACGAAATATTGCCTCAAGTATTTCACAACGGGCTTATCGATATGCCCAATATAACGCGCAACAATTACATAAACAACCTTCTAGTTCTTTTTTCCAAATGCAACCGATTCCTATTCTTTCAGCTAAAGAGCTTGCACAAATGACTTCGAATTATTTTGTAATTGAATTCCACGATGAAACTAACTGGCATTATACAAAAACTCGTGATAAACTCTACCGATATTTTACGAAATTACAGAAAGCGCTTAGATGCGAACCCACCGGTGAACTACGATTTGGAGCAGTTACATTCGAAGAAGTATTTCAACCTCCAATTTTTGCCATTGCCCTTCATGTGGAAAAAAATGAAATCAAAGACCGGTATATTCGAATTGGTCCACAAGCGGATTTTACTGAAGGAGTAGAACGCTTTATTGAAAAACATCCCGATGCAGTGTTAGTAAACGGGAGATACCATGTTACAATCACAAGAACCATAACAGATGCTGAACAAGCCATTCGTCAATATTTTGCGGAAAATCTACTTTCACCTAAATTATCACTAATAGATATCACAAATCATGGTACTACAAAAATTGGAAAACAATCACTATGGATTTTAAAAAACGCCATTCAGCCTTTCGTCATTCCAAATAATGAATGACCCCAAAAAATACTTCTATTTCGCTTCATAAACATGAATACTAGTTCTAGTTTTTTTCTGTAATGGAGTCTCAAAAAATGCAATGATGTCGTCTCCTGATGCATTAGCTAGTTTCTCATCGTCTACAGCTACCAGCCTGAGTGCCCCATACGCGTATTCAAAAAGTCCTGTAACATTGTGAACCTGATTATCTGCAGTGATGTATTCGACAACTACAAAACTTGAAGCTAGTTTATTCAAACCCTCAGGGGACTGGACTTCAAAGGTCATCATGTGAGTTTTAGAAATTTCCTTCAATTCATTTATGAACTTAGGTCGAATCATTTTTGCGCCGGTTTTATCAAGAACGTCAGTTAAAACTCGTTCTGATGATTTCATCCGAATACGCCAATCGCCCACTGGATTCCACCCTTTGCTATAAATTACAAATTGTAAAATAGTTAAGTTTAACTCCGTTTAAACGGTTTGGCGAGTCGGTGAAATTTATGGATATCGCTGAGATTCTAACAAGAGACGAGCCTGGTAAACGTTATCTCCTTCTAGGAAACGAAGCAATTGCTCGAGGTGCCGTCGAAGCGGGATTAGAACTCGCATCAACCTATCCAGGTACGCCTTCCTCTGAGATAGGTGATAGTTTATTCCGGGCAGTTAAGCAAGGTAAATACTTCTTCGAGTATTGCACAAATGAAAAGGTTGCCATGGAGGTTGCAGGTGCCGCAGCAGTGGCTAATGCTCGGTCTCTTGTTATTATGAAACATGTGGGACTCAATGTAGCATCAGACGCGTTTATGACATTAAATTACATTGGTGTACGCGCTGGACTCGTCATTGTATCAGCTGATGACCCAGGGTGTTGGAGTTCCCAAAATGAACAAGATAATCGTCTCTATGCAATGCTGGGCGACACGATGATGCTTGAACCGGCAGATCCTCAAGAAGCTAAAGAAATGACAATTGCAGCCTTTGATCTATCTGAAGAATTAGAACAGCCTGTTTTACTGCGCGTCACAACTCGGGTGAGCCATACTCGAGCAGGAGTTGAGTTGGGACCCATTCGTGAGCCAAAGAATAACCCCAATTTTGAACGAGATCCATTCCGATTCGTCCCCGTACCTACAGTTTCTCGAAAAAGGCATCCAATTTTAGTTGAAAAAGTCAAACAAGCCACTGAGCTATCAGAAAAAAGCGAATGGAACAGAATTTCTGGTAAAGGAA
>JABXGY010000375.1 GCA_016550395.1 archaeon
AACATCTGATGCGTCTGCCAGTATAACAAAGTCTGGAATGATCCCTTCTTTTAACAGAGGTTTGTACATGTGGTTTGATGCAATGAATATGAAATCCCTGTCGTCTGGATGCTTTAGCCCATCTATGTCGTGTATCCATTTTAATACTCCCAGGTTTTTCTGTAAGCTTGGTCCTGCACCAATGCCAACCAAAGCTTTGTTTTTGCCAAACCCAATACAATCTCTATCAAGTGCGCCATGTCGTTTAATGCGTTTGCTTTTAATATTTCGTTCTAAATTGTCAGTCCATTCGTCCAATAATAGGTCAAGGGTACATTTATCAGATTCTGCGATAAAGTCCCAAGACCTTTCAGTTACCACACCTTCTAGTTGGGGATGTGATTCAATTAATTCTTCGTATGTTTTTCGTTTAGTTGCCATTTGGTAAGGGAGGGCGTAAACCCTCCCGTGTAGTTTATGCCAATCGGGTCATAAGGCCGTGGATTCCTTGGTCATATTTGCGAAGCTCCATCGAACATTCGCTTATAATTTGCCACTCGTCAAAATCTCCACGTTTTCCCAATCTTTCCATTATGCCCTTGCGACCCTTCTTCGCTCTCATACGGCAGCGATTAGTATCAACAAGAACAGCCAGGTTAGTCGGGAAGAACCTTAGTCCTACAACCTCGACCTCAAGGCCAACTTCTGACATGTAATTGGTTACATGCCCACCACCTCTGGTATCTCGCGGTTCCATTCGGATACGAGTTCTATCCCATTGGGTAAACTTACGAGACTGAGTTAATGAGCTAAACCAAGTCAGAGAATTAGCACCATGCTCATAACAAGAAGCAATGATGTCATTAGCAACCGTTTCAGTCAGTGCCGTGGTGGTCGTATCAATGTTACTTCCTGATTGACCAGCTAGAAAACCCACAACACCATTCATAAGCGATGCTTCAGTTGAGCTTCTTGGGGTTACATGAACAGAATACAGTGCTGATTTTTCACGCTCACGGGTAAGTTCAAGCATTCTCATACGCATTTGATGCCTGTCCTCACGTCCGATTGCATAAAAATCAGTTGCTTTCTGAGAACCTGTAATCTGCACATCCTGACGGAAGATACTAAATCCGTTAGAGTTTAGAGTACGTGAACGCCAGTTTCCAGTTCTTGGGGTCGAACCTTCATTAGCAAGCGCACCCAAGATGTACATCTTATCGCCAGCGGTCGTAGAAGTCGCCACTGACCAAGAGGTTCCAGTAGAAAGCGTTTCCATCTCAAGCTCACCATCAGAGCCAGTAGAGACAATAAGCTTTAATGAATGCTCACCATCAGTGGAACTATAATGATAAAGTACAGTTCCGGTCTGAATCTGTTTAGCTGCTTGAGCAGTAGTTAATCCGTCAACAGTAGAAATCTGCAACGAAGTTCCAGCAGAAGCCTGCACAGAGCCTGCTTCCACGTATCCAGGGCCAAGGTTTTCAGACAGCCACTCAATAGAAGTTGCCGCTGATTCCGGACCCCAACCAATTCTCGAAATAAAGGGAGTATCTGAAGCACTGAAAAGATCCAGCATTTCAGACACGTCCCTCTTATCAGTATTAGAAACAATATCGGTAGTCGCCTGCGGCAGACCGCCGCCAGTTACGTCAACAGCGTTCGATATTGCATGATATCCTAGTGCCATTTATCTACTCCCGAAACATATCACCGAGTTGGGCATCAATCATAAAGTCTTGCTCATCCTCTGTTAAAGGAGTCACGCCCTTTGACCCCTTCTCGACAATCTGTTGTATTTTCTTTTCTTTATCTGTTGGTAGTTTAGTCTTACCTGGGGGTAGCGCATCCGATTCAACATGAATAGGTGCTACAC
>JABXGY010000376.1 GCA_016550395.1 archaeon
CGTATCGAAGAACTTGACCATCCGAAGGGTCAACCTGGTATCTTCTTCTGTGGACATCATAAAAGTTGTTTGAATCTCCGCCTTCAGAGGTAAAAACAATCCAGTAATAGTCGCTTTTGGCAATTGTAGAAGTGAAAGTTATGGCTGGTTGCCAATCAACAGTGTCTTCTCCAACTACCTGAACGTCACTAATGGATTCCATTGGGTTTGTGAAGTCTGGAAAGTTTTGATCGTAAGGACCCTGATTAGGGTATAAAGTTGCTGTTAGTGGACCCAGAGACTGTGAAGGGGGGTCTCCTGAATATTTTCCTCCATACCAGACAACTTGGAATCCATTAAGATTTTCAGTTGCCTTAAACTTCACATATACAGCGTAGCCTGAACTTCCCTGATATACTTCGATTCCGCCAACTTCCTGCAACATTCCATATCCATACGACATCAAAGGCTTGTTAGCCACAAATGCATCATACAGTTTAGACGGAGAACCATCTTCATAATGTAAACCAGTGTTGATATCAACGACTTCTCTGAAATATTTTGAGTTAGCATAATTTCTCATTGTGTCGGGATGATAGCCAGTGTTAACAATATTGCTAGCAGTCGACCCTACGTAATGAGCATGGTCTCCACCTGGTACTCCATTGTAGAATCCAACCCATGATGGATGGTGACCATACATTTCGTAAATTCTAGCTAAATCCTCTTTAAATTGCTCAAACAGCAGTGGATTATCAATTACATAACAAGGTTTTTCGCCAGGCTGCTTCAGATTTCCATCTCTATCATATGTTTGGAGTTCGGGATGTGCCGCTATTACCGAAGCGTCCCAACTTGGAGGTGAACCGCTGGCTCCCCATTGTCCCCCCGGAATTACAAAGAACACGGCGATACCATATTTGTCACATGCATCTAGAATAGTATCAACCTGTTGACTGAATGGAATACTATCAGTCGGCGTAGTGGCATGGACTTCCCAACTGTTGATACCTTGAAATCCAAAAAAATGTATATTCAATGGAAGGAAAAATCTCTCAATGACTTCACAGTATCCACTGTAGTCATGACCAACGCCTATGTAGTCGCACATCATATTAAAATCCGTTATTTCGAAATCGTATATTCCATTAACATAGGTGGGCATCCCTGTTCTGGATAACATTGGATCTCCAGTAATAACGGTATCGAGATCAAAGGCATTTTGAACTCCCGATAAAGCACTTGTGCTTGTCTGAATAAGGGATGCAGTGATTTGGAATAGAAAAAGCGTAACAATCAAACATGTAGCTACCCGTTTTCTCATAAGCCCTCTTTTCCCTTAACCCTATTATTGTATCGTGATATTTAATAAACCTTTTTGTGTCTTTGTTCAACAACAGTACACTAATCCCCTTTGCGATTTAAATGATTCTACCAACAAGCATTCTAATAGTGTTAATTCACCTTTAATTGGCTCATACTTTGGCTGTGAAGTCCTTCCGAGGCTGGTCGGTTCTAATCTGGTGCCATCTCCAACCAGATCCTTGCGGTGTTATTACTGTATTCATTTACTGACTTCGCGAGCGCATTGCGTGTTTGTCTTTATTTAAAGAATTAAAACGTTTCAATTAACTGCCTATACACGTTCTCTACTTCTAAAGCCACAATTTTCTTTGAACATCGTTCCTCCACATATTTCCTAGCCGAGGCAGCCAATGTTGAGTACTCCTCCTCATTTAAGGATAAAATACCTTTAATGACTTGGGCAAGTTCAGCCGGGTTAAACCCTGCTTTGCGGACACCGTAGTTGTCAAGGCCTGGGTCTAGAGTCATCGTTGTCACAACTGGTCTTCCAGTAGACATGGCTTCCAGAGCAACGAGAGATAGAATGTAGCCTCTATATTTTATGGGAATCACTACGACTCTCGCTGAAGAATAGTGCTTGGTCAGTTCACTTTGATTATAAACGGGTCCAATAAGAAAAACAGATTTCTCAAGCTTTAGACGTTCAATCAATCTCTGCAAAGATTTTCTTTGAGGTCCACTACCAACTATCATAAATTTTGCTTGTGGAAAATCTTTCAATATGGTTGGCGCGGATTTTACAAGGAGGTCGACTCCCTGCACCCTTACTAGTGAACCTACGAACAAAACTGTTGGCTCCATAGAAGAGGGAGTAGGTATAAATTTGAAGCGTTCTTCGTCTATTGCATGTGGTATGACATGAATCTTTTTAGGATCGATTCCGTATAGTTGAGTAATTACTTTTTTCAAAGTCTGGGATTGGGCAATTATTGCATTTGCACGGTGGATTAGCATTCTACTAATAGGATACGTCAATGCCAAGTTTAGTTCTGGCTTCCAACGAGCACTTTTGAACCAAAGCCTTTGAAAACCGTGATAAGTGGCGACTACGGGTTTGTGAAACATTTTGCTCAATATTAATCCTGCCAACAGTGAGTGAGCACCATGGGCATGAATGACATCTACGTGTTCCTTTTTCATGAGGCTGATGCCCGCTCGAATTTGATTCCAGCTGAGCGCTAAACGAGAAAGAGGTGACTTGAAGTTAGATCCAACACGAATAACTGGAATATTTTGCCACCCTTCAGTAGGCACAGCTCCGGGAATTTTACGGGTTACTAAGCGCACTTTGCAGCCATGTTCTTGTAGGCATCTTAGTAGATTGGTGACAGCTATAACCGTTCCATTTACCTTTGGATAAAAAATGGTGGAAATCATTAATACGTTTAAAGGCCGCTTGCGCATGCCAGTATTCTCCATAATATTCTTTATGTCACTGTTCATCACTTACTAGATCAGATGCGCGCGCGATAATTCTTTTTTTGGTTATTCTTCTGCGTTTGATCCACACAACGACTTCAATTGTGGCTACAATTGCAACGATTGCAATTGGTATCAAATATGGATATTTTTCGTAGATGGGCACTGCAGTTTTCAGGTTGATTCTAACAATATGGAGCGTGCTTGCTGGTTTAAATTTAATGTAGAGTAGGTCATTTGCTGAATCGTAGAACCAGCCGTCTGAAACATCTCGGGTGTTGAGGCTGTTTATGGACGTATATCTCGGTATTTGGCTTATTTCATTTAATGTTACTTTCGCCACGGGTTGGCTAAGGTTGACGATCAACCAACTCGTCTGTTTGTAGGGTCCCTTCAGTGTGTAGGCGACTTGTACCGGAGATGCAGCACGCTCCAGAATGAAGATGTTCGAGTAAAGGCTAAACGTATCAGTGGTTTGGTTACAGATGTATATTGGCTTCCAACTTTTTTCAGGTATTGTTAAACTAATTTTGATGTCGGTTCCGGTGCCTTTGGCAACCGTCGTCCAATTCCCCACATCAATGGCAATCCATCCGTTTGGGTCAATGCCGTAGAACGTGGCATTCAGATGGATTTCGAAGCTTGTGGCGTTATCATTGTTGGTTACCCATAACAAAACGGGACATCCAGGCTTGCCGGAGACAGTGAACCAAAGTTGTGTATGCCAAGGTAAATATTGGGTTTCGTAGTCTGAAAACCACCAAACAGGTAACATGTTTTCCCTCTCGGCGGCATAAAAAATGGCGTTGTTCAGCAACGTTAAATAGCTCTCGCGAGGAGAACCATATGTTCCTCCACCCAGTTGGAACCAATTTTCAAAGGGCATTCCGCAGAAAACTCCTCCTCCAGAACCGTAGGTATGCTCACTGATCCACGGCAACCCGTTGGTATCCTTGATGATATATGTGCCAGGATCAGCTTCGTATGGGACTATCTTCCAGTCACGCCAATAATATGAGTAACCTGAAATTTCGGTGTAGGGTTTGAGTATTGGATGGTTGTAATCTACGTAGTCAATGTCTCCAGGAGCAATTTTCTCGTCTGTATAATCGAAGCCCAAAATGGGATTGAGCCAATCTGGCCAACCTTTGGTGACGACCAGACCGCCACCCTTTCGCACGAAAGTTTCGATGCGTTCTTGTGCGCTATTGGTTATTTCCCACATGCTCGGTTCGTCGGCCCACCAAACTATCACGTCAAATTGACTAAAATCTCCGAACCTTGTGAGATTTAAATCTCCGTCAGTGTTGTGAAATCCATGAAGTGTCACGTTTAACGCTGAGGTTAAGAACTGCAATGTTGTGCCGATATCCTTGTCTCCGATAAATAGGGCGTTAACTGCTCCCTTTTCGCTTCCGTAGTATCCACCATAGTATCTCATTCTGCTCAAAATTTCACCAAAGGCTCGGCTCCACCTTTGTTGTTCTTTGTCTGAAAGCCCTTCAGGGTCCCAGTCAAAGAAGTTGGTGGCTCTTGCAAGCAATGGCAAAGTCGTTCTATAGTACAATCCAATTTGCTCTGATGTAATCCGCCCCATTTGGTGACTCCAGTAACCCCAACTTGACCAAGGATATGTACTTGTGCCACTTGACTTCAGAAGAAGGTCTAGTTTGTTCACGCTATCGTCAGAGAACAAGGTATCTGATGGTGGAAATTCTGTTGGTCCTTCGGCACCAAAGGCAAAGGTGAAAACGTATTTTGACCCTCCAGCTTCTTCTATCAATCTCACATTGTTAGCGTCGATGCAATACCATTTTCTGTCTGTGTATTCTTCGAACCATTCTGTTGCTTCTTTAAGTATTTTGCTTGTTTGAAGATTTAGATAAGTGTTCCAGCCGTGTAAAGGCTCGTCGGTTATTTCGTGAGCATGATAGCTAGCGATGTCAGAAAACAAATCGGCTGTTCCATAAAATTTGTAATCTGCGAGCACGGTTGGCTGA
>JABXGY010000377.1 GCA_016550395.1 archaeon
TAATTAAACCACCAGGTAAACACTACCTGTATCCATTTTATACTTCGAGCAAAATAGAAAGGTCTGCCATAAAAGTTATACTACGTTTGGGGATAACAATAGACGCTAGGAAGTGTTTTCAGAATACACTAAAGAAAGGTTTATTCGCTTTAGATAGCCATTCTTAAAAAGGATTTCGAAAGTTGAATTTCCCTTCCACTCCGATTTCTTATGCGGTTGAAATTACATATGAATGTAACAACTTCTGTCCCGGCTGCGCAAATGTCCTGAGTTTTAATCGTAATGAAGTGTTGCATGATTGGAAGTCTTTGTTTGATAGAATTGCCCCATTTGAAGATTGCCGCAAATATGCAGAACTGATCCGGATTACCGGCGGTGAGCCTACTCTGCATAAAGAATATCTGCAAATCATCCAATATGTGGATACCTTCGGCATCCCTCATGCTACATTCACTAATGGACTCTGGACAGAACCCGATAAATTCATCAGTCTTTTCCAAAATTGTAATAATTTCATAGGACTGTTGGTCAGTCTGCATGGCAGCACAGCAGAAGTACATCAAACGTTTATAGAAAGCTGCGAAACCGCCTTTGAGGAGACGTGTGCTAATATTCAGCAAACTGCTGATGCCGGGATTGAGGTGTTTACCAACACCGTTTTGACAAAGTACAATTGCGAACAGATTGAAGAAATCATCGCCCTCTCTCAGGAATTAGGCGCTGGCTACGCTGTTTTTAATCGCTATTTAGGAAAACCGCATCCATTTGATCCAACTGAAGACCAACTTCGTCAGGCCATTCAGTTGATTGAAAAGTTACACAGTGAGGGGGTTACCTGTCGAATCGGAGACTGTGTCCCCCCTTGTTTTGTCAAGAATTCATCTTTAGGTTCGAATGGAGGAGTCGAACATTGTATCATCTCACCCAAAGGCTTCGTGCGACCGGATAATCTCACCAGTTATACCTTCGGTAATCTCTTTGAACAATCAATTGAGGAAATCTGGCAGTCTGAGAAAGCGCAATGGTATCGGGAGCAGGTTCCTGAACCATGTTTGGAGTGTGTAGAATTGCCTCGCTGCCGAGGAGGTTGCCGATCCGTGACGATTGAATATGGCCTTGAGGGGGATCGATTGATGAAAGACCCGATTCGGGAAGCCCCTGTCGAAACCATAGAACTGAACCCGGAGTGGAAGCCGGTGCCTTATTTTACGGTTCGAGAAGAATCCTTCGGCTATTTGCTCTGCCGCTATGACTGGTCGGTGCCTGTGACTCGCGATGCTAAACTGCTTGTAGATGCTATTGACGGAGAACATACCCTGGCCTAACTGCAACGCCAATTTGGAGAAGAAGCCCTGGATTTTATCGGACATCTGTACCGGGAAGGGTGTATTGGGTTTGATTCGTAATACGTGATACGTAAGCTTCCTCTCACGCTTTCACTTATCATTAAAGTTATGTCTTGACAAAAATATTATTAGTCCTCATCCACAGAACATCTATAATTCCCTACTATCTTAATAATTGTATGATTGTTGGTGTTTCATAATAAGTGTGGGGGAAAGGACTGTGGCACAGGAATCACCAGTTACATCAGTAATACAAGCCTTCGAGAATAACACCAAACCAGTGTTTGTCGTCTACGGGACTGCTCCCCACTTTGAACAGTTCATCACCAACTTCCGCATGGAGTGCCAGAAGCA
>JABXGY010000378.1 GCA_016550395.1 archaeon
CCTTATGGCGAGCGCCGGGTGACTATGATATTGGATAAAGAGTGCCATATCGAAGAAGCACCGTATGAAGATGAACGCAGCGCCTGGGACATGGTTTCAATGGAGTTTACAAAACCGATATAAAGAATCGTATAAATTTAATATTTAAGATGTTATCCCTAGACCTTTTCTATAAAAGGTATCAATATATTTTTGAATTTTTTGAACAACGTCCCCCATTCGATTTTCGTTGATTACTTTTTAGCAATCATACTTATGATTTTGCCCTATGGGGCAAACTTTAAGACAAAGTGCACAAGTCTGCCTCCGTCCCAAAGTCGGCTTTGAACTACAGAGGTATTCATAACACCTTTTGACATCGAGAAGTTCGCTGCGCATAATCCCTGATAACCATAACTTCCCCTTTATTGCCTTGACAGGACACATATCAACACAAGCGGTGCAGTCTCCGCAACTACTCTCGACAATCGGCGTTTCTACAGACAAAGGCATATTCGTAACAAGGGTTCCAATCCTCACTCGAGGACCATACTCCGGTGTAACCAACAAAGTTGACCTTCCAATCCAGCCCAAACCTGAGAGTGTTGCAAGCGTCTTTTGTGGTAGTTCTTCCTGCAAATCTGGTAGTTCATCAGACGGAATACGGGAAGTTATTTTACTATACCGATACCCCTGAGAACTAATATATTCTTTTGCAGCTCCATAGATATCTTTCGCTTTGTCATGGAGCCGCGTCCTCATTCTCAGCCATTTATTATCATTTGGCAGATCGTTCACAGCTGAATCCTCGTACCGAAGATAAAAACAGATTCCAAATGGGAATTCATCAGTAGTTTTCAGGTTAAGGCAACTGAGATCTGCGAATCCAACCAGGAAAGCGCCTGCTTGTTTTAGTAAGTGTCGAAGAAATGATGAACGTTCAATCTCAATTGGCTCTGTCTTTTGCATAATTGCCATTGCTCACTAAAGTTTCTTCACAATACCTTCAGGCCACAAAACTATGGAATAACACAACTATACGCTTTCAGATGGAAATAAGTTGTTTCAGAACCGACATCCCCTAGAGTCCGTCCATATAATTAAGTCAAGCATCATTCTATGCATTCACTATTCGTACCCGGAACCCATTCCAGAAGAGCGCGAATATGTTCTTCCTATATTCTGCCTGCCCTTACACACCACAGCGATACTACTGCGTTGAAGGCACATATATCGCGCTCTTCTTTTAACTTGGTTAATTCCCCATCTCTACTTCATCAGTTTCTTTTGCCTGACCGCGATTGTATCAACCGTTAAGAAGATACCCATCAAGGCCAAACCTTCGAGGACCAACTCTAGTCCAACTTGGAAATTACCAATGGCCATATAGTATATCCCAACAATAACCATGGCCACACCAACCACATACTTAATATAATCCCACCAGTTCATTTTATACACCTCCCTCCCTTGTTAGATTGTTACAAATGTCACCTCCTTCCTTAAAGTAGTCGTAATCGTTGTAGATATAGTCGAAGTAACATTGGGGACGTGTTACCTACGTTGCTTTTTTCTTTCACCCCTTGACCTCCACCATCTTCTCAATTGTCCTTGTGATGCTCGAAGTGGCCGCCCTGAGATGACGGACAATCTTTGCCCCACTCAGAACAAGCTCTTCCCTGTAGAAAATTTATCAATCTCATGGATTATGATGTGGTGTAAGGCACCTTATGCATCTAAGCGGGCTTGTTTGACCATAAATAGATTTTATTGAATTCCCACCACATCGTAAAGAAATTTTTATAACCTAGATAACACCATCCCCTATTTAGGCAATTCTTCTTTGAGGATAGCGTAGAATCTGTCTCTTGCCTGTCGCTCGACCCAGGGC
>JABXGY010000053.1 GCA_016550395.1 archaeon
GGTGATTAGTGGGTCAGTTGTATCCATCACACAGCGGGTGCACATTTGATATTCGCGGGTCAAGGTCAAATCCCGCTCCCATTCAATCTAAATATTCCTTTAAGTCTTCTTGAGTTGGATAATTAATCAACACAGCACGATGGGGACCATGAAAAACAAACATACTCCCTGCTGCCACAGCGGAAGCGCCTCCATTCCTTACCGCTTCTTGAAAGTGTTGTAACGTCCCAGCCCCCCCTATAGCTACTACAGGAATATTGACAACCGTTGTGATATTTTTTAAAAGTCTGAGATCGTACCCTTTCATTGTCCCATCGCGGTCAATTGAATTAAGTAGAATCTCCCCAGCACCAACGGCTTCGACATCCTGGGCAAACTGAACGGGATCTCTCTTGATATTCAATGTCCCTGAGTGCGTGAAGACTTCATATTTACCACGCCCCATCTGTTTTGCATCAATTGACACAACTACACTTTGACTTCCAAAGGTTTCTGCGGCCTGTTTGATTAAATCGAGTTTAACAGCAGCAGAATTGAACACAACCTTTTCGGATCCCATTTTTAGGATTTTGTTTGCGGTGTCAATATCGTGAATGCCCCCGCCGTAGCCAAATGGCATAAAACATTCGGTGGCAATGTCGTGAATCAATTCAAATTGGGGTGGGTGGTTTTCGATCGTGGCAGTAATATCTAAGAATACTAATTCATCCACTTCTTTGTCGTTAAAAATCCGAACGGCATTTATTGGGTCACCCACGTAGGTGGGATCCTGAAATTTGATGGTTTTCACTAACCCTCGACCGCGAAGTAATAATGCTGGAATGACTCGTGTACGTAGCATTAACACAATTCCGCGAAATTCTTGAGTAAAAGCATTCCGAATTTATGGCTTTTTTCGGGATGAAATTGCACTCCATAAATATTGTCCTGTATGACTGCTGAGGTAAACTCAATCCCATAATCAGTTGTTGTCAACACTGTTTCTTTTGATTTGCATTTCACATGATAGGAGTGCACAAAATAGAACCTGGGCTCCTTATACATTTCTTTGAAGAGGCAGGACTCCTGTTGGATCGTAATGGTATTCCAGCCCATATGGGGAATCCGTAAGTTATCTTCCGGTTTGAATTGAAACCGAATCGTTTCAGCGTCAATCCACCCTAATCCCTTGAGCTGACCCTCTTCACTTCGGTTTGACAACAACTGCATGCCCAGGCATATCCCAAGGATAGGAATCTGTTTCTTTAACACTAATTCATTCAGGATTGGAATGAATTCTAAATTCTGTAGATTGGTCATAGCCTTATCAAAGGCACCGACTCCAGGAAGAATGAGTTTTTCTGCTCGTTGAATTTCTGTAATATCCGCTGTGATAATGGATTCAAACCCTAATCGTGAAAGCATATTCTGAATCGAACCCAGATTTCCCATGCCATAATCAATAATAGTAATCAAGAATTGCCCTCAAGTTCTTTGCGAATTATTGTTATAGAACTCTTTTTAGAATATTGGAAATTGAACTAGCAAGAATAAATTGAGCAGTTGGAAAGCAATAAAGGATAAGTATTTCGTGAAGGCTAAGATCTTTCATTCGCTAATGTTTACCCGCAAAGACTAAAGAAGGCGTTCTCTACGCTGATACTCATAGAGGAGTAAACACCCTTTCTTCTATATCACTTTCCTTGGTTGAAATCTATCAAAAAAATAGTCGAGATTTGCTAGATATTTCTACAGGGAAATAATTTCCTGGTTTCAGTCTACAAAAGATGCATTACTGCACTAAAATTGTTAAACCGGGAGCACATCATAAACTCCGGTATCTCATTTATAGGTACGAATGGAAGAAGATTTTATTTGATGGCCGTCTCCGAATCTCTTTCCTCATCAACTTATGACGACCGGGTGCCTTTAAAAGCAAAACTAGGGTTTACTGCAGCCAATACCTCAAACATCCTCTTGTCGGGTTTAGCCCTAGGGAGTATTGATATTTTTTATCTGAAATTTTATAATTTGGACCCCCGGCTCATGGCAATTTCTTGGATTCTATTCATGGGATGGAATGCAGTCAATGATCCATTAATTGGGATTATCCAAGATAAAACAAAATCCAAGCTTGGGCGACGAGTGCCATATTTACGTTACGGGGCGATTCCATACACGATAACTTTTCTTTTGGTCTGGTTTCCTTTCATTTATCATTCACAATTCGTGTATTCTTTTTTTGCCCAATGGTTTCCGGGAATCGACACTACCGATATGGGCCTGTTTTGGAACCATTTGATGATGCTATTTATTTTCGACACGTTGTTTAGCATGATTGGCTTGATATGCAACATACTCCCTGCAGAGATGGCTATCACGGCACAAGAACGGACAAATGTTGTAGCCTTTGCTACGATTGTGGGGGTGCCTGGTTCAATCCTTCCGACTATTCTTCCGATTATGTTGCTCAGTGGAGACAGCCCCAATAAAACTACCTTTTTGATCGTGATGGTGATTATTGCCCTTATCGCAGGAATATTACTATATGGGGGGAGCTATTTCATCAAGGAAAATCGCTACACGGTGACAGAAGAAACATTGGGCTTCAAAGCGAGTGTCATCGAAACTTTCAAGAACAAACCATTTCTCATCATGGAGATCACCATCTTTTCGTTTGTGGTACTTCAAGAATCTATGTTTAGCGGATTAGTATACTTAATGGATTATATTTTGATCATTAACGGCTGGATCTCAATCGTTTCCCTCATCCCAGTTGTGATTGTGTCTGGCTGGGTATTATGGAAGATCTTAAGCAAAATCTCTATTCTTGGACTCCGCAAAACCATGCTGAGGGCGTCTTTCATTGCGCTATTCGGATTTGTCCTACTCTTGGCGATCGGGTGTTTCTGGGGTCCCAAGGTCTCCGTGGAGATGGCCGGGATCTCACTCGGTTTAATGTTCATTGGATTGTTGACCTTCGTGATGATCAACCAACCTTTGATAGGTGAAGCCATTGATTATGATGAGATTCGCACCGAGAAACGGCGGGAAACTACATATTCAGGAGTTAATGCGTTAATCACTAAGCCCGCAGTGTCGATTGCCCATTTCATCATCCTCTCGATTATGGCGATCTATGGCTATAACGCAGACCTCCCCGTATCAGCCCAACCCAAATCGGTATCGTTGGGAGTATTCCTTGCCTTTACAGTCGTGCCAATATGTTTCATCCTTATTGGCATTCTCGCAATGATGAAGTTTCCCCTTTATGGGGAGGAGTGGAAAGAACAAAAGCGCCGGTTGCAGGAGATTCACATCCAGAAAGAGCGGGAGTACCTAGCCTATCTGGAAGCGAGAATGTCTAACAAAAGAGAGAATAACGTTAGTAAAACCATTCTGATAAATCAGAGGATACGAAAGAACAGGGTTGAATAGATCAAGTCATAGTTTCTTCATCAAACCAGGATGGTAGTCACTAATCACTTTCCGTGATTAGCATTTTTTCATCTATTTTATTTCTGAAGAACTAACTATTCATCTTGTTTCAGTATACACATTTTGATTTCACGAGGACTGAAGACTAGCCGGACACTCTTCCCACTGACAGTAAGTTCATGCTTTTTCGTTCCATCGATCTTAACTTCTGTCATAGTCGTAAAAGATTCTTCGAGCTCTAGGAGAGCATCAATTTTATTGTTCTCAATGTTATACATTGTTACTAGAACTGCGCCGCCCCGCATCCGTATAGAAGAGATCCTTATACGTGGATTATTAATTTGGATAATCGGATTAAGCAGTTTTGAGGGTATATCCGATTGATTTAGATATACCGTTAACGCTTTCTCAGAGGCAGCATCTGAGATGTTTGAACTAACGTATAATGGTTCTTCTTTTGAATGCACAGCAAAGCCATAGTGGTATTCATATTCAGTTCCTAATTCTTGAGCCCCTGGAGTTTCTTCTCCAGGTCCTGCATGAACAGGTCTCTCTGGGATATCTGCTCGTGAGAGCCATCCTACCGAACGAACGAGCGTTATTGCAATTCGATTGCCATTTACAAGCTCGACCTCTGGCAGACCAGTATTAAAGACGGTAATGGCTCCCTTTCCTTGTTCATCATCTACTCTAATGAATCGCTTTTGAGGTTGTATTCCTGAAGGCATCTCCGGAAATGTAGAGTGAGTCTTCTCTAGCTCTTCAGTCTCTGGAACTATTTCTGGTGAACCATCTCGTTCCACAATTCCGAAATGTGTCTCAGTAAGTGACTTCTTTGATTTGAAGGGAAGATTGAAGCAGATTCTTAGCCTGTGATCTTTTGACCTATTTGTAAGTCTAGTTATCACTTCAATTCTTGGTGTATCGCGATAGAACCTAAATGTAGATTCTATAGGCACTCTAACCTTACCGGTCCGTTTTTCTCTCGAGCCATCAATGTTCTCGAATACTTCAATTTCCATCTCCTGTCGAATCTCAGCAAGGATAGGTCCAGCAGTTACAACATGCCGCTTGACATTCTTAACATCAGCCTTCTCCGGACCCACCCTACTAAATGTGTATTCATCACCACGGTCTCCATAATCTTTGAAGATATGGAGTCGATCGTATCTAATACCTAGGTCCTTACTAAAGACGCTTAGTGTTCCATCCTTGTTGAACGATACAGAATAGAAACGATTACTAATTTGATTTCCATTGACCTGTAGCTCATCCTCTTTTGCATCTGGAGATTTAGCAACGAGAAGAAGCTTTGTAAACGCCCAAGACCGAAGGGGTATAACTGAAGCATAAATATTCTGAGTTGGTCGTGCTACTATGAGATGGATTTTTTTGTATTTCTTGCTGGCAATAATCTCACGGGCAGTGCGTTTGAATCCTTCCCAATCAAGATCACCTACTAGGTGGCGATCCGCTATAAATCGGAGTTCAAGGACTCCCGGTTCCTCGCCGTCATAGAACTCAATACCGTTGATGTAGAAGTTCATGAGTTTCCTTCCGGGTAACAGACCGATTCCCATCTTAGCTATTCTCATACCAACAGTTGTTTCAAAGAATACATCATCTCTTGAATCCAGACGCTGAACATCATAGATCGATCCATCAGGTGTCTGCAATCCATTGATGATCCCCTCTTTTGGTGCGGCAAACTCAATATAAATTGGAGATTCCAAGCTTCCCCCTGAATTAAAAACAAGAATACTCGATTCATTGGATTCTGATTTATCTACCATTTCGTTAAAAACCTTGATTGCCTTCTGGACAAGGCTTTCCCCAATAGATTCTGCCCATGAGAAACGAGTCTTCATCTCCTCATGAGCGCTGTCGACAGAGCAACCACATATTGAATCATGGGGATGATTTCTCAATAACCATTTCCAAGCGGTTTTCAAATAACTAGTGGGATAAGGCTGCCTTAAAGCTAGCCAGAGATAGGTACAGATAGGCTCAACCTGTCTTACCAGCTTATCTTCGACTTTCTGGTTCCTGATCTTGATCCACATTCGAGTTGAATAGGTGTCTTGTAGAAGCGGTGCCCTGGCAGGAGAACGAAATTCACCAGTATATAAAGGAGGTTTATAATCTGATTCGATAATGGCTTTTTCTAAATGCTCAATATAATCATTGAGAGATCCTAAAGAAATGTCAACCCCTTCCCTTTTCAGACGGTCCACATTTTTCTGGACAAATGGCTGAGGGAATAAGTGGTCTGAGCCATTCATCAGTAGATAGACTGGTACTGGTGAGAAGGGTTCTAGGGATGTTATTCCATTGTCAACCATCTTGACGAATTCCTTATATTCTTCAGCAAATCTAGAAGTATTCCCATATCCCCCGGGTAGATACACAGCTGGAATCGAAGCGGAAGAAGAGGGATGAGATTTCCAAGTGAATGATACTGTCATAATGCCCGGTGGAACTCCACGCCAGAGAACAACAGCTTTGAAGTGTGTGAGATCACTCAGTATTTGTGGAATGGCACTTGAGTGACCGAACATATCTGGTAGGTATCCAATCTGCATTTGTGGAATGCGAAATTGTGTTGCTAAGTCTTGACTATACTCGATATTACGAATAAGACTCTCCCCGCCCACAAGCCATTGATCTGGCAACAAATACCAAGGACCTACAGTGATTTTACCATTGCGAATTAATTGTAGCAATTCATCTTTTCGCTCATCACGTATCTCAAAATAATCTTCCAGAACCACTGTCTGGCCATCCAACATGAATCTGTAATCTTGTTTCGTTAGAATATCAAGAAGATCATCCACAAGTTCAACTAACATATATCTGAATCTCTGAAATGGCAAATACCATTCTCTATCCCAATGCGTATGCGGCACAATGACGATCTTTTTGAGATCCATTATCATCGCTCCAAAGGTGCGGTACCTTCTCTCAATATGTTTCTTTCTATTGATATAGAGAGCTGCGTCACCGAATTACCTAAAATGTGTGGTTAGAAAGTTAACTTGAAAAAATTTCTCTAAGCTAGTGCATACCCGCAAAGACTAAAGAA
>JABXGY010000379.1 GCA_016550395.1 archaeon
GGATGTTCAATAATGGCGTCCTTTAGAAGAGGGGCTGGGGTACCATTGTCTCCAAGGAATCGTGCTGTGAACATATTATCTGAGTGTTGAGCTGGGGTAGGAACAGCGATGCCAGCACGGAATGCCCGATCAAGTATCCAGAATTCTCGTGAGGCCCAATAGCTCATGATGTCTAATGAAAAGCCTCTTTTGCCTCCACCCATTTTCTTGCGCTTACCACTCTTTGCATGTGGGGTCACATGAAGCCGGTAAACCTTAAGGGCAAGTGGAAAATCCCGCCATAATGCATAGAATATAGTGGCTTCTTTTCCAGCACTTATTATTCCCGTGACGTCGGTTGCCAGTTTGGAATCAATAGCGTCCGCTTGCACTGAGGCGAGCGTGATTTCGGGAAGATCTGTCAATCGACCCCGTTGGCCATCACCTTTACTCATTTCTCGCTGCGCTAGACTGCGCTTACTAATGTATGGAGCTGGGTTATTCGGCACTTTTCTTCTATCCTTTTTTACGGGTTTATTCGCCTCTCCACAAACATCTCGCAATACCCAGACTTCAAGCAATAAATGCCTGAAGGCTCAATATTTAGACGAAGGGAGCGGGCAACTGAAATTCCTCAAAAATGGTGGTAATATTAGTGCCTGTCTCCGGAGGTAGCAGTAATGCCGACTCCCAAGACAAGACGGGTCCGTTGAGTAAGTAAATTTAACACCGGCATAGAGCTTACACCTCCATTCAAATCGAATCAGGATGAGCACGTCATAGTAATTGCGGTTTATATCTTTTTCCGATACCATTTGACGTTGTTGCCCAAGCACTTAATAACGGTTTATACGAATGCTAGATATTGGTGCTTCCAATGGACCGCAGTCCTCTCGCAGTCCTTTCCGGTATAATCATACTAATTGTTTTTATCATCCTGACGGGATTAACCATTATCCCACTAGAAATTGCAATGTGGCTACCACTAACTGGGTTTATCATATGCTCTCTAGTTATCGGGATTGGAGGACGCTATCGTGTGCTACATCTCCTTCTCATTTCTTTCTTGATTTACCTAGGTTTCATGATTTTCCTTGCGGTTAACGCTTCACTATTACCTGGTGTAGATTTTGGTCCACTATCCATGGATCAAATTCAAGCTGCTTGGACTGGCTTTCAAGGTTTTGTTAACATGTACATCCCATTTCTCGGAGCTCTTTCAGGAATTGCTGAAACGCTACGTACTATTGCTGGTGGGGTATCATTAATTGCTATCTTCCTTGAATTCGCTGTAGCATCTGCCTTTGTTGGCTTTATTGGCCTGTTAGTGACTGGTATCAGTGGTTTTCTCACTCGATCACCTCCCCTTTATGTTGTCACTGCTCCTGAAGCGGAAGTGGCGGCTCCAGAGCCTGCTTATGCACCGGCTCCGGTCCCACCCACCGAATCTCCGATTCCTGCTGTTCAGACCTCAGCCCCACCTGCTCCTCCTCAAACAGCTATGGAAGCACCACCACCTATGCCAGTACCACGTGCCGTCGAAGAAGCACCCACTCCACCACTTCCCTCAAAGGGGGGTTCTCCTAGCGCACAAGCCATTTCCGGGCTAAAGGGTAAAGTAAAGAAACATCTTAAGGGCACGGGCCAAAAAGCTCCTGCTGGTCAATCACGATGCCCCCACTGTAACGCAACGGTTATCCGTGGATCACGCTTCTGCAACGCATGTGAGAAACCAATCTAAAGGGCTAATTTGGCTGATTCAGATTATTCTGGACAGGTTTATGTTTTTAGTCGTAAAATATGGACTTATAATAAACATTTATATACTAGGAAAAGCTCCGAAGGATACCTCGAAACCTTAAAAACGTTTCGTTGGAGTGCGCGGAGTTACTCGCTTAGGTATTACACCGTCTCTCACTCTCCATATGTGTCTTATCATGAGCTCGGAGAGGTTATTCACTTAGTACGAATCCCTGCAAGGACTCCTCCCTTTAGATAGTTATCTGTCAAAAGGAGAGCCTATGTCACCTCCGTGCAAATATCATATTCATTGGTAGAATAGAAATGGCAAATCCTGCTCAAACCGGTTCATATGCACGCCCCCAACGGTCTCGGGAACCCACGGAGGTCATAGTAGGTTGCTCAGATTGTGGGGGAACCGATACGATACGTGATCCCGTTCGTGGTGAAGTCATTTGCACCAATTGTGGATTAGTTCTCGATTCCCATATGATGGATCATGGACCTGAATGGCGTGCCTTTACAAGTGAAGAACGCGATAAGCGTGCCCGAACCGGAGGTCCTATTGATTATACCCGTCATGATAAGGGTTTGAGTACCACCATTGACTGGCGAGATCGAGATGCGAATGGTCGCAAATTAGCTCCGGGACTTCGGGCTCAAATATATCGACTTCGAAAATGGCAAATTCGAACACGGGTGCATTCAAGCATTGATCGGAATTTAGCTCGGGCGATGAGCGAATTAGACCGCATTACAAGCCAGCTTAGTGTTCCGCGACCCGTTAAAGAGGCTTCTGCAATTTTGTATCGTCGAACGGTTGAACGTCATCTCATTCGTGGACGAAGTATAGAAGCAATGATTGCAGCATGTGTCTATGCTGGTTGCCGCCTGCGTCAAGTCCCTCGAACCCTCGATGAAATCGCCCATCATAGCCGAATAAACCGCAAAGAATTGGGACGGTGCTATCGACTACTCCTACGGAAACTCGATATGCGTGTACCCATTTCTCAACCCACGGATTTCGTTCCGCGATTTGCCCAAGCCCTCAACCTCAGTAGTCGTGTTCAACGTCGAGCCATCAGCATCCTTGATTTGGCGAAAAAACGTGGCATCACCGCGGGTAAGGATCCCACGGGACTCGCAGCGGCTACGCTATATATCGCCTCAATCCAAGAAGGGGAACGCCGGACTCAGCGCGAAATAGCAGCTGTAGCCCGGGTAACCGAAGTCACTGTCCGAAACCGCTACAAGGAAATGGTTCGAGTTCTTGGGCTTGAAGTTGAAATCTGAATGAAGCGGTCTTCGACCTCTCTGGCTAAGTTAGGGTAGTTAGGAGTGAGATCTATAAAGCAAACACTTAAATATTTGTTTTACTAGTAAATAAATGGGAAAGTTTATAAGGTTATCAATGAGAATCGCGGCGAACTTTGATATCTACCGCCATATACCTCACCATCTCAGGTCCATTTGGACCGCTAGGGTACTTGGAAGGATTTTGACACTTTGATACAAAGGACCGTACATCCTAACCTGTCCTTTCCATATAATAGTAGGAAGAATGTAGTATGGAAGAAAATTCTCCAATTCACGATAAAAATCGGCTCGATTTCCATGAGGAACAGGAGCACCAACGCTGTCCAGATTGCGGTGCGACTAACGCTATTCGTGATGAGAGCCGTGGAGAAGTCGCATGCGCGAATTGTGGGTTAGTTCTAGATACTAATGCCATAGATTCAGGACCCGAATGGCGAGCTTTCACCAGTGAAGAACGGGATAAGCGCGCCCGAACAGGCAGTCCTATAAATTATGCTCTTCAAGATCATGATCTCAGTACCATGATTGACTGGCGTAATCGTGACGCTTCTGGTCGTCAAATTAATTCTAATCGACGTGCAGAAATTTACCGGCTTCGAAAGTGGCAGCGTCGATCACGTGTTCATTCCAGCATTGAGCGGAATCTTGCAAGCGCAATGAGTGAATTAGATCGCCTTAGCAGCCAACTGGGTGTATCTCGAACTGTGAAGGATACCGCTGCTGTGATGTATCGCCGAGCTTTGGAACGGCGACTTATTCGAGGTCGTAGTATTGATGCAATGATAGCTGCTGCTATGTATGCTGCTTGTCGACTTCGAGAAGCCCCGTGTACTTTGGACGAAATTGCGTATCATAGTAGAATTAACCGCAAGGAATTAGGTCGATGTTACCGTCTTCTGCTTAGGCGATTAGATGTTCGAATGCCAGTCTCTCAACCGACCAACTTTATTCCACGATTCTCTCAATCACTCGGATTAAGTAACCGTGTGCAGCGAAATGCTATACAAATCCTTGACGCGGCTAAAGCTAAAGGAATTACTGCTGGTAAGGATCCTACAGGTCTTGCTGCATCATCACTTTATATTGCAGCTATCATGGAGGGTGAACGTCGGACCCAACGTGAAATCGCGGAAGTAGCTCACGTTACTGAAGTCACTGTCCGAAACCGCTACAAAGAATTAGTCCGTGAACTCCAATTAGCTATTGACTTCTAGTCACTCTAGCTTCAGCTAGGTTTAAAATCACAACCAAGCAATGAGGTTCACGGAGGCTTTCCTTTTGGTAAAACAAGTTGTTTTTGAGGAACTCACCCGGAAAGAGCTGTTGAAAATCATTGACATGTTTGCCAAGAATTGGTTAGCCATTGATGGTACATGGTTTTTAGCAGCTGAACAGAAATTCGATATTGACACCGCGATAGAATTAGACACTGAATCTTGGCGACGATTTTCTCCTGTTGA
>JABXGY010000380.1 GCA_016550395.1 archaeon
ACTTCACGGCTCTCGTTCATGGCATCAATGAAACTGATTACTCATCAATCGCCAGTCCATTAACTGACCTTTGCACAATACGAGTCAAGCTTCCCCGGACAGGAACAACTAATTCCACATATCGGACTTCTATAATCACATTAAATATTGGAGATGCAGGAGTTGATTCTCTCGCTGCCTTCTTTACCAATCGGTCTCAACCGATGGGAGGGGCTATCTTTGCACGATACTTCCAACTTGGAGTTTTTCAACCCTTTCAGTTTCAACGGCTTCAAGTTGAATGGAATCCCGAAATTACTGACATTTACTTTGCGGGATGGATCATCGCACCAAGCATTGGCTTTGATCTTATAATTCCCACCATCCCTCAAGACCGTTATCCCCTTGATAACCTCGTGTACCGAGATGTATTCATTAGTACACCTCCGTTGATGCGTATGGTTATTCCCTCATTCCTGCCCTATGGTCCAATGTTTCTCCGGTTCCCCAATGACTATGCCATCTATAATTTTACCTTGATTACATCCACACCGATTAATCATCTCTCTATTCGACTCTCAGAATACTATGATTCCAGTCTTGAGTCCCCAATCGACCGAAATGTTACCAAATGGACAAGTCCTCCCGAACTAGCCTCAATGCAGATTGATGATATTAGTGTGGGCACACAGTTTCAAATGCTAACCTTTATTCCAACCTTTATTGAATCAGGACCCTACTATGGAAATCTGGAAATTAGTGCCTCCGATGGCTGGCAATTTACGATTCCCTTCGTTATCGATGTCACTTATCCCAAGGCAGTTATCCTCTTTGATACCATTCACAATCAGGGACTAGATTTTTCCAATCTCGAAGACCTTGATTTCTCAAATCTGGACATTGAAGCTCTTTTCACCCTCTTCGAAGAGATTGGGGATAGCCTGTTAACCGGTTATTCCCGATTACGCGAATTATTTGCTGGTGCACAACTCAATCTTGCAGAAATTCCTTTTATCGAAGAACTCAACTCAACAGTTCTATCTCTCTTCGATGGAATAATTATCTGTGATCCAGAAAAGGGATTTACACCTAATGAAACTGCGGCTATAACAGAATTTATAGACACGGGATTCAAGGTATTGATTCTGGCTGATCGTCCCAGTTCATCGAATCATACAGCACTCAATCAACTTCTAGCAGAATATAGCATTCAATGTGGGGGAACCGTCACCTCCTTAAACACCACGGAAGTAGATCCTACTAGCCCCTTTACCATTGGCGTGAATATCATCTCAACGGTAGATGGCACCGTGCTGACAACGAGTGGCGACGCAGAAGTATTTACATGGATAAATGGGACCGCCTTTGGTGCCTATCACAACCGTGAGCAAAAGGAACTGTTTGTGCTGGGCTGCTCTACGATTTTCTCCAACATGTTTCTCTATGATTTAGATAACCTAAGATTTGCCAACCAGACATTGCACCACCTTTTCCGGAAAACAATAACTTTGACGGTACGTCCTACTGGAGGAAATGGTTCAATATTCTATATTGGGAATGATGCTGGTTTTGTTATTGATGCCTTTAATCAGACAGGACACGGCGTTGAAGGAGTGAAGATGTATGTGATCTATACATTGCCTAATCGAACCCAGTCCTTCTTCATTGCCTTTGAAGTCCAAGAGGGGCGTTATGGAACCTTTCTATTTGCTAATTGGACGGGTCTTGACGCCAGTATCAATACTACACAAACTTTTACCATTATCGTGTTTTCAACACCTGGAAGGTATGCCAGCTCTTCTGTTTTCATGTACTTTTATTATACTCCTCCGCCACCCGAACCACCACCGCTTCCGGAACCTGACTATCTCGCCATCATGGAACTACAAATCCTATTTGGCACTCTATTCACCATCCTTGTTATTGGTACATATTTTGTGAACCAGTATCGACGGCGACGGCGGATGCGAACTCCTACCTTGGATGATCGTATGATTCAAGACATTGAGAACACGCTGAACACTACCCATGCTCTTATCCGGGAAATGGAGTGGACTCTCACCGATCGGCGAATGGATCGAATCGAGAAATTAAGAATTACTTCTGGAGAACCAGCAAATAGATTGGAGGATATGCTCAAACGACTTCGCGGACTGGCAAAAGAAACGGGAATATGACAACCATGGCATCAACCAAACCCCCTAAAATCATCGAATTCGACCAGGCCTTTGTGAAAATCGGTCGAACCTTAATACTAAAGGATATCAGTTTCTATACGCGTGAACGTGAAATTTTGGGTATCATTGGTGCCTCTGGATCGGGGAAGACAACGTGTTTGCGAGTGATGACTGCACAATTAAAACCCCAACAAGGGTCAGCTCGTATCGCTGGCCATGATGTGAAAAAAGAAGCAGCTATCATCCATTATGCCACAGGTTATGTACCCCAACATGAGACCGAGAGTCTTTATTTTCCCTTCTCAGCACTTGAAAACGCGCACTTTTTCGGTCGGATGTATGGGATTACTGGGAAGGAAATTAAACAACGTGCCGTAGAGCTTCTCACCATTTTGGGCTTTGATGAAGATTTGATGTACAAACCTGTGAAATTCCTTAGTGGAGGAGAACGCAAACGTGTATCCATCTGTGTGGGATTGATCCACCAGCCTCCCATTCTGCTTTTAGACGAGCCCACAACGGGTCTTGATGCGCATTTACGCCATGAGCTCTTAAATTATTTAAAACAACTAAACTACCATTATGGCACCTCAATGGTCTTAATCTCCCATGATCTTGAGGTAGTTGAATATTGTAGCCGCATAGTACTTCTAGAAAGAGGGGAAATCTCACTCCAGGGACATCCAGATGAACTCATCCGATCTCTAACAGGACGTGGCGAGGCGATTGAAGTAACCTTTGACCGATTAACAGAAGCCACTATTCGTCAAGTCGAAGAAATCCCCTTTGTAGAAACCACAATTCGCTCAGGGAGAGGAAGTCTCAAAATCTTTGTCGAGGAACCCCATAAGAGAATTCCCGATTTATTAGAGGCATTACGAGACCGAAACCAAAGCCCACAAGAAATGAGCGTAGTCGAGGCTAGTTTTTATGACTTCTTTCGAACAAAAAGCTGGATAGCCCCATTACCTAGCGTCGAATCTGTAAGCTAAAAAAATCCAGAATAAATGAAGAACACCTTACAAGAACTATCAATAAAAAAAAGAAAGTTATGTTCGCATATAGGGTCGAAATGTTGTCCCGAACCAATTAATAGGCTCAGTTTGCTTGATATAAGATTTGAGAAACAAATCTTACAGAAACGGATAAATTTGGTTCACGGCTGCCAAGTAAGATGATAAAACCTGGAAGGTATGCAGAGTGATGAATGCTAGTGCAAAGCAGATGATTGGAGTACTAGCTGCTGATCATCGTGAACCCACATTACGCGCTGTTATGAACTTAATTGACCCGTCTGTTTCATCTATTCTCGATCTTGGATGCGGAATTGGAGCACTCACTTCTCGACTTGCCCAACGATTTCCATTAACATTCATTGTGGGAATTGACCAATCACTGTATCTGTTAAAAGAGTTGAAAAACACACAGATGAAGCCAAACATATTACTTGTACAAGGAGAACTGCCGAATTTTCCGCTGAAACCAAAAACCTTCGATCTTGTTGTAGCAGTTCAAGTGTTACATGAAGTCTTTCATTTCAAGGGAAAACAAGAACTCTTGAAAACGATTAGTGAAGTCTACAACATATTATGTGAGGATGGAAAATTCATCGTTCTAGACCACCAAAACCCCGGTAATACTCAAATTTCAATACACCTTTCGAATGACCTCATTAACACACTGAACCTTTTTGAGTTGAAATTTAAACCCCGAACCATCAAATACAAGCAGCTAGAAAATAATTGGGTTCGAATGAATATGCGTGATTTCTATGATTTTGTTACAAAAATCTGGGCGCTGAACACACCGCTTGAAGATGAAGAAATGAATGAAACCCATACACCTTTTACCAGTCAAGAGTTTGCCCAACTCACACAAAAGGCAGGTTTTGAAATAACCTACCAAGGAGAGGTCACTCCAATTAACAACCATCTTGAGCATTACAAAATTGACGTAAGAACGAAGGTGTCACTCCCAAAGCGACATTTCATTCTTCGGGCTAAAAAAAGACAAATAGATAGTTGAACTACACTCTCATTTGTAAAACACTATTTCCTTGGGAATAAATCGAAATTTTGTAATTGGCTTCGAAAACTAGGAATTTGCTATTAATAGGTTGACACAAATAGGCTCTCCAAAATCTTGGTACTCTGCAGTAATTTCACACAAATAGCAAAAATTGCTGTGATGAATGCACCTACTGAGCAGGCAACCTTGAGTCCCCTATTATCAATTAGATAGGCAGGTGGGATCGCTCTTATACTCCTCATGAGTCTTGTGAACGATTTTATGATGACCTTTTTCTGGTCAATGATGATGTTAGTTGTACTCAATCTAATAGCATTACTCATGTCACTATTACTCAGAGAAACCGCAAAACATCCCATAAAATAGACTATCTTAATTAACCCGTGGCTTCCTCATGCTCCGGGTCAAGCCTTTTTTTAACCCAAATTATTTTTTCTAAGATTCACATTGATAAAGCAAAACATCCAAAAATCCCTTTTAGGCACGTATCCTTTTGATAACATGGATAGGTTGTAAAATTAAGGCGAAGTCAAGTTCTGGATGAGTGAGAGCAGATATTAAAACCGTCTTGGATTTTTTCCATTCATGATAAGATACTTGTTTAGGTATAACATCAAGATGAAATTGAAGATAGGAATTTGACTGCCATTTCTAGGGCTTGGTCAAAAGTCCATCTGCGTGACGGACTCTGACGGTGCCTAGTGAGTGTGATGCTTGACACCGGCTACCCAGTGCGTTACTACTGGGCTAGGGATCCGCTAGGACAGAAAGTTAGGATTGGCTCTTGAGAGGTCCACAGACCCATAATGTGTCAAAATAACACTTTCCAGAAAAACTACACTTTTACTCATTTATTTTACTCAGCCTTCCCTTCTAGAGATGTGTAGAATAAAAA
>JABXGY010000381.1 GCA_016550395.1 archaeon
AAATTACAACCCGAATTAGATAAATTAACCGATCTACTGGTCGAAACTACTATCGAATTGTTACCAGAGATCGAATCGGACTTACAAGCCTTTCAGTTCTTCAAAGCTGGTTACGAGGTCCCTGATATTCCCTATATTGTAATAGGCGGATTCACCTTTGATTTTGGCGGTTTAGATTTCATGAAGTCAGAAGATTTACTAATTGTCACCAAAGAGATGCCCGGGGGAAAATATGTTTTCGCTGGATTTGAATCATCGATTTTAGATTTAAAAAAGGCGTGGATGTGGGGACACACAGCTCAATTTGATAAATTCGTTTATATTACGCATGGAAGGTTACCCACTCAAGGTGGACGAAAGGCTTTTCCGGATCTCTTTTGGGTATGGGAGCATCTCCTTGCTGGAAACGAAAAAACAGAAGTTGAAGCCAAAGCCCGTGAGATCGGAGCCATCCTGCATTCCCTGATTTTCGAATCACAAACCATTGAGCGATTACATGAAAGCACAAAACAGCCAAAATTTACCTTAGTCTATAATCTCGCTTTACTCGAGCAACTCGAATACATTGGGTATACAAGGAAAAATAACGAAACCTATGTGATATTGAAACGACCAGTCCTCCTTTCAGAAGATATCAATGTTATCCATAAAATATCAGCTAAACTCTTTTCCCGATTCAAAGCAAAAGGGCTGATGAAACATTACCACAAACTTGAGAAAGTCTATCAGCAGACGAGCACTGCTCAATATCACATTGACTTCAAAGAAACATTCAATATGCTATATCATAGCGTATTTGAAAAAGCATCGAATATTCTCATAAATACGAACAAAATAACAAAACCGCCGCTACGAAAAGATGGGGTGCACTACTCTTCTTGGATGATTATATTTGAAGAAGACACTTTTCAAAATCCCTTTACCTGAGTCTAATGACAAAGTTGATTGAAGTCCGTTAGAAAATAGTGGTCGTCCACCACTACCAATCGTTACAACACCAGTGTTCCCGGATACTACACCCACTCTATACCGCACAAAGTCTCCTAAGGTATCCCAGCGGGGATACCTCAGAAGAACGGAATTAATCTTGTTTTATGTGGTGTCATAGAGTATTTCAGAGAGAATAAATTACTAATATAATTACAAGAAGGATTGTTAGAAATGTGAATCCCCATTTAATGGTTGTTAAGGAACTTGCAATTGTTATTATGAGTGACGATAACGCTGGGTAGGAGAGGAGTTGGGTTGCTATTAATATATTTTCAGCGTAATCGACAATAGCTCCACCAAGTGGTATGAATATGATTAGGGACAAACGATGGTCAGAATCGTATCCCCAACTAATAATCATGACTAGGATACACATCATCGTCAAAGCCAGCGCGATGGGAAAGACCATGTCGACCATTTGAAACAAAGAATACAGTTGTCTTCCTGGGACGCCTAGCGCCATAAATAATTGATTCACCTCTTCGAGAGTGTAACGTAACCGCATATCAAGGGGAAGCAGACCCCCTGAAAGACCGAGAAATGGCATCAACATCAATGCCATGACAATAAACGTACATACCGTCATCGTAAGACTTAGGAAGAAGGTCCGTTTTGTGAAAAAACGCAGGACTCTAGCAATTACACTCATAGCTTCAACCCCTCTGTTATACTGAAGGCAAGGAACTCATATTTTAAGCTGGCACGATATCAAGTTATTCCTAGATTCCAGTTTGAAACATCATTCTTTAACAGACTATCAGAGTGGGACCATTAGTTCCCAGAAACCACAGGAGAACAATAATCACTACAACATAACCCAAAATCATAAGCGCTGAAAATAAACCCATGCCAACCGATTTGGAATCGTCTGTATTAAACTTCCCCTCACAAAGGAGGCGTCCACATCACCAGAGTGCAACACCAGGTGTTTCCAGTACATACACCCAAACATTACCGCAAATGGTTCCCCAGAAAAGAAGAACGCGGTTTTCATTAAAGGCGTATCAATTTTTCCAGCCATTCAACGGGGGTCTGT
>JABXGY010000382.1 GCA_016550395.1 archaeon
GGAATATTCTTCGTAATCTTGAAGGCTGATTTCGAACGTAGATATGTATTAATCTTATCATCTTGCATTTCGCTAATGTGCTTTACAGCCTCTTCTTCATTCGCAACTTTTCGATCACTGATAAGAAGGGCAACCAGAAGTCGTTCACTCTGGGCTTTTGCTTCCTCAACACTACAAACTGATGTCAGACCACTTTCAACAACAGCTCGATGGAAAAGTCCCTTTGCAGTTGGAGACACCAAGAGTGAAAGTACATTGAACGCTCCTCCAGACTCACCCGCAATTGTAACGTTGTTTGGATTACCCCCAAAAGCTCTGATGTTATCCCTA
Source organism: archaeon (assembly GCA_016550395.1). GTDB lineage: Archaea > Asgardarchaeota > Hermodarchaeia > Hermodarchaeales > Hermodarchaeaceae > Hermodarchaeum. The sequence goes on from JABXGY010000382.1 coordinate 331, forward strand.
ACCCACTCTAAGGATTTCACCAGGTCGAGGGTTCCATAATTCCCACTCTGGTCCTCTGGAGAACCGGAACCAGTCACAGCAGGGTGCTTGAACCAACCCATTGCACCGAGTCGGTAGTTGACAGAGATATAGAGCAAGTTTGATTGTTTAGCCACGGCATTACCGTAGTAGGTTGATGTGTTTGATGACCCAATGGAATTACCTCCTCCATGAATATACAAGTAAACGGGTAGATCAGTTTCCGAGCTCTTAGGACGCCATATGTTGAGGTAAAGACAGTCCTCTGAACCTGTTGGACCCATGATGGGCATAACCTGTGCTGCAGAGTTACCGAATTTCGTTGTCTTGCGCGTTCCGAGCCAAGGGATAGGATCAAGTGGTGCTTTCCATCTTAATTCTCCTATGGGAGGAATGCCATAGGGAATTCCTTTCCAACACCATGTGCCTTTATCTGAAAACCCAAGAACCAAACCATACTTCGTCTGGACATTTGCCTCATTGTTCCACTTGCCCAGCTCATATATACTATCAGAAGGCTTTGGTGCGAAATGACGTCTTATCGGTTGAACAATAGCTCTTTCTAGATAATTCTTTAATCTGAAAAACGGGGAGAAGATTGAAGCAAACTTCAGTATTTTAGACACAATTTCTCACCATGAGAATGAAATCAATAAACTAGCTATGTCAACCTCTGATATATTTTCGTATAACTCTTCGATTTAGTCTTACTTCGAAGAAATACATGTATGAGAATTCGAAGAAATACATGTATGATGATCAAAATAAAACCTTCAGGGAAGACTGGCCGATAGTTATCACTATTCTTATTTTCCTCCTTTCAGGGAAAAAAGTCAGTAAGACTTGGGTTTGTGAGTAAAAGCGTATCGGATGTCCTTTAGCCATCAATCATTATTTTTCTTCAAAGTGCTTACTTTTCCTTATTGTAATCACGATTACGATAAGGAGGCAGATTACACTGAATGCTGATAGAGGAATGATTAGACCCCAAGGTACTTCCAATGTTATGGGTGTTGTGATTATAGAAATATCGATATGCGTTGAAGGTCCAAGTCCAATATCGTATGATCTAGTTATAGTTGGTGTGTGGTTCAACATATAACTAGTAATGATATATGCTACATCGATCTGATTGCCCATGAAGTTATCTGTAATTATGGTGCCTTCTTCATCGTGTAGATTTTGGTATATGTGCCATCCGATTGCATCATGCGAAGCAATGGAGACTCCAATTGTTTGATTTGAGGATTTTTTTATCTGGACTGTAAAATTATCAGGTGGGGATTGCAGTTTATGGATGTGAAAGCCATAGTACCGCAGTGAAATTGTTTGATTAAGAAGTGGAAGCACACCAACAGGATAGTATTGGGTAATCCGAGCATTTAGATTCTCAAAGCCATAGAGGTTGTTGCAGAATCCTAGCTCATCAATTGTTAGTGCCATGATCCAATTCAAGTAGAGTTCATTAAATGTGATATCATCGCCAGCTGTTTGCAGAACAGCCTCAATCCCGTGTGGTCCATCAGCTGGCTCCGTTATCAGGTTTCGGAGGATCTCAACACCATATTGTTCAGCGATATAGAAGGCAAACAAATAAGCGCCTCCATAATCAATGACCGCAGATACTCCACCGTCATTGTACATATTCCAATACAGAAGAGATTCCTCTGGATGGGGAAGATAGGCATCTACCTGTGGAGCGAGGTTATTATAGGGTTCTAGATAGCCGGCATAGTACATAGCATATTGAGCTAAAGCCTCTAGGATGAACTGAGGTTCATCCCATTCATTGTTAAACCAAATGAGATGGTGAAACTCATGTGCAACTACATTCATCAAATGAATCCTGTAATGGATATAGATCATCTCACACAGATTAGAATAATCAAATGGCAGCTCATTTCTCTCAGAATAGTAATTAGCACAATTAGAAAGTAATATTACGATCCGAGGATCACCATCGATATCGCCTAATGTTCCATTGGGATGCCCGGCTAGGTCAGTGATTCGAGGATATATTGTGCTATCAAATTCATCGCGTATGGTCTCTGTCTTCCCAATTGCAGCTAGTTCTCCTAGTTCTGTTATACAATTTTTTTCCATGAAAACAAGGCTGTACTCGCCTATTGCGAGTAATGTTGCATTTACTTCATAGAAAAATGAAGCCGTGAAATCATAAATCCAAAAAGTTCGTTGATAGCCAACCTCTTGGAAGTCCTTTCTATCAAAACGGTCTTGTTTAACCTGTGAAGGCTGAAAAGTATGATTTTGTAGTTCGCTATCAAGTTGTTTTAGAATATCACATATTTCGGAGTGTTTTTGTAAATTCGTTCCATTTGGCCTCTGGTGATATTGGAAATAAGACTCAGGCTCATGTATGTTAATGGCACTAATTGGAATTGGGATCCCTACAACTAAAATTATAAGAAGACCTACAGAGGCTAGCAGTTGTATTCTAAGCTGATTTTTTGTAGAAGCCAACATTAAATGTGAACCTCTATCAAATGGTGATGGGTTATTATCAGAATGAACTACCTATTATTCTAAGGAATTGAACAGTTACACCTAGTTGAAAAATCTCAGTAAGGCTTGGGTTTGTGAGTAAAAACATATCAGATATTCACTAGTTGGTTACCAGCTAATTTGTTAAGGAAATATCACTACTTAATGAAGTACGTGATGAAAAAAGAGAAGTACGATCAGTAGCAGAAAAGTCATTCAGGTGGTTGCCAATCCTTCAATGATTGCGTTGCTGGTTTACCGTCAACTCCCCAATGTGTTTTAGGAATTTCATGAACAATCACTTCTACTGCCCGTGAGGGGATACCTATTTTTATAAAAACATTCGTTATTCCCTCAATTATCTCATTGATCTTTTCTTCCGAGAACCCTTTCCATAGATGGACATGAACAATTGGCATAATTCAAATCCTCAATTATTTTGTACCCACCAACGCTTTTTTGCATTACCCTATAGAGGATTAGCTGTTATTCAGTTGGGTGGATGGCAGCTCCAACTAGGACAAGTAAACCGGGGACAGTTCCAGTGAAAATCATACCGACAATTCCGGTCTTAATAAAGCCGTTCTTGTGACCAATTATATCATATCGCCATCGAAACCAAAGCAGCGCGAGAACTAGCCCCAAGATACCTGCAAAAATTCCTAAAACCAAGAGTAACATTGTCCACCATCCAAAAGTTGTCCAAAATATGGGATCAATCAAAATAGGCCAAAGAAGCCAAAACATCCAAGCAATAATGACGATTATGAAGAATGAGAACGGGATCTGCAGCCAAGCACCAACCTTTACCAACATTAACGAGGTTTCAGTATCACCCATTTTACTTGTCATCTCCTCTTCTTCGAATTCTGCCCACTTATTATGTGAAGGTACTAGGTACTTTAAAGACCTTGGCTATGAATTAAAATGAAAAATAGTTTAGTAAAGATTGGATTTGTAAGTATAAAGGCGCTGGTAATGCAAACTTGACTTATCCTATACCTCTCTTGGTCAAGAATCGAATGTAAACACGTAAATCACGAGGTCTGATATAGAGGGCAGGTACGTTTTGTTGGTATTCAATGAAAGACTCACCAAACCTATCTCGGAGTTCCTTTTCTTCAACAAAAAAAGTGTGTACCATAAAACCAAATAAGAACATTAAGAAGAGCACCAGAGAGTAAACGGAGAAGCGAAGCCACAGCCCTCCCAATGCAAGAGTTAACGCGCCGAAATTTGTTGGATGACGGATCACCGAGTATATCTCATGCTGTTCTATCTGTGACTCAGCGGGGTAGTAGAGGTAAACCAGAGCCATGTAATCTATGCCAAAAGTAAACAATGCACTTCGAATTGTTAAAAGACCAATGATGATACAGAAGAAACTCCCGATGATTCGAATTGCAAGATCAAATCCAATTGGCATACCCAAAAATGATAGGAAGGACTTAGAAAGCATCGTTGTAATGGGGTTTACGGGCGTTCCGGCTGAAAGAGTGTCTATTGGGACATAAATGTGAACGCATATCGCTATAATCCAAGAGATTCCAAAAAAAGCTCGAGGCATTGCTCTCTGATATGCGAATTCTCCAAGTTCTGCCACGTATCGATCCCTGTTGTGCCAAACACCCCATACCAACCAGAAAGCGATTAACTCACACAATAACACTCCAAGAATAGGGAGTATTGGCTCAACTAGGACTAAGAAAGATACATGCGGAAAGATTCTTGCTAAAGAATCAACGAACAACATAAGAATTAAAGCGGTAACAAATGCAAGCAGAAGCATTAAACCTAGTCCTTTTGCTCTCCAACCTAAGTACTTAGGAATCTTCTCCTTCAGCTTATCTATACCCTTCAAGTGCATCAAATTGACCAACTAAATGAAATGCAATTATCATTTTTTAAGAATTTGAGTAACCAGGACCTCTGAGCCTTATTGCACCTACACAAAGAAATAACGCTTAGTACTGTGAAGAGGAGGATCTCCTAAGGCTAAGTGAAAGAGCAGAATAAATTTCAGATAAGCTTGATTTTGTGAGTAAAAAGGCGTCGGTCGTACAACGATTGATTGGATATCCAGAACTTGTGGACTCACCGATTATAGCCTTCAACTAACGGAGGTAAATAGGGGCAAAGGCGTTGCTGACCACGCGGTATTGTGGGTGAAAGAAAAAAATATCTCTTTATGGTGTTTGCTTGGGAAAGTGGTTATTCAATATTGTTTATGAAATTCGCTATGATGTCGGCGAAGTTGGGGGGATACCAGTGACCGAGTTTTGGATATTCGAGGAATTGGCATGGGATACTGCTATTGTTGAACATGTTTGTGAGTGTTTGGGTATATTTTCGGGGGATTGCTTGGTCTTCTTTGCCACGGATGATGATGCCTTTGATGTCGTGACGTCTGACATCGTCGATTAGGGGTTTCCATTTTTCAGGTTCGTTCATCCATGGACCACCGGGGGAAACAGCGATGAAGCCACATACAGGTATTGTTCCTGTGAGTGCGAGCCTGATGGCGAGATCACCTCCCATTGAAAGCCCGCCAGCAATAGAGTGTTTTAGGTCAAGTGTTTTGTTTAGGTTGATTGTATCGACAAAGGCTTTGATTTGGTGAATTGATGTTTCATAGTCTGGCCAGTACCCAGTAGTGATTCCTGACCAGTACCTGTTAATGGTTTGGGGCATTCCAAGTATGTAGCCGTGGTCACCGACTGTTTTCCATGCCTGGTATTCTTCGTTGATGACGCTGGCTTGGGCGTGGAGGGCTAACATCAGGGGCATGGAAGGTTGGTGGTTTCAGGGAACACAGTAAGGTTGGTATGGTCCTTTGATGCTTGCTTAGCACGTTCCACGCTGATTGAGACGAGTCTTTCGAATTCGGGCATGCCCTGTAGGGGTTTGAAGGAGGGGGATTCACGTAAAATGGTCTCATTATACCAGCCGCCAGCATCAAGGATCTCGTTGAGTAACTCAAAGAACAGGTCGTATTTTTTTAGTTTTATTGCCGCCACCATTTGATTATAATAGATTTCAGGTTTGAAGTCAGGAAAGTCTGTAGCTACTTCTTTTAGGAAATCTATAGTTTCTTGATACTTCCCCTCCTCATATAAAGCACCAACTGTGCGTAGATGGCGCCAATATTGAAACAAATGCTTCACTAA